>NZ_JBHWVM010000086.1:0-34168 GCF_042736805.1 Streptomyces sp. NPDC060031 | reverse complement strand
TCCCCGGGGCCCGCACCGGCCCCGGGGCGGGGGTCCGGCCTCCGCCCGGACCCCGGTCCCGGGGTGCGGCTCCTCCTGTGCCCGGACGCTTCCCCCGGTCCCGGCTGATGGTCTGGGATCAGCCGGGAACCCCCGGCGCACATCACACAGACCGGAGGAGCCACGTGATCCGCGCCCTGACCGGATTCTCGACGAGAAACCCATGGAAGGTGATCGCCGGCTGGGCCGTGCTCGGCATCGCGCTGGCCCTGCTGGGCCAGGCGCTGGTCTTCCGCGCCACGCAGAGCAGTGCCGGCGATTTCCTGCCCCCTTCCTACGATTCGGCCGCCGCCCTGAAGATCGCGGAGGAGCGGTTCGGGGCGAGGCCCGACGCCAACCCGCTGACCGTGCTGGTGGCCAGGTCCGACGGTGAGCGGCTCGGCGCCGCGGACGAGCGGCGCATCGACGGCAAAGCCGCGGAGCTGGCCCGGTACCGGATCGCCATGCCCAAGTCGCAGGACGACCCGCCCTTCACCCGGGACCATTCGCAACTCCCCCGGGTCAGCCCGGCCATGACGGCTCCGGACGGGAGCTACCGGCTGCTGTCCGTGGAGCTGACCGGCAATCCGCAGGATCCCGGGGTGCAGGCCACGTACCGGGCCTTCCGCGACCACGCACGGGCCGAGTTCGCGCGGGAGGGGCTGCGGACCGGTTTCACCGGCGGGCTCGCGGACAGCGTGGACGGCGTCGACGCCGAGAAGACCCGGTCCACGGTCGTCGGCATCGTGATGCTCGCGGTGATCGTGCTGCTGCACGTACTGGTGTTCCGCAGCCTGCTCGCCGCGCTGCTGCCGCTGCTGGTCGTCACCATCGTCGGCGGCGCCGCCACGGGCACGGTCGTCGGCGCCGCGATGCTCACCGGCATCCGGCTCGACGCGTCCACCCCGCAGTTGATCACTGTCGTCCTGGTGGGCATAGGCATCGACTACTTCCTCTTCCTGCTCTTCCGTTTCCGCGAGCAGTTGCGCCGGCGCCCCGACCAGTCCGGGCGGGCCGCGGCGGCGGAGGTCGCCGGGCGCGTCGGCACGGCGGTCACCTCGGCGGCGCTGACCATCGTCGCCGCGTTCGCCACGCTCGGGGTGGCCTCCTTCGGGCAGTTCCGGGTGCTCGGGCCGGCCATCGCGGTCGCCGTGCTGGTGATGCTGCTCGGCAGCCTCACCCTGATGCCGGCCCTGCTCGCCGTCGCCGGGCGGAAGATGTTCTGGCCGTCGCGCTCCCTGGGGCAGGAGCCGCCCGCGGGCTCCGCCGCCCGGCTGGGCGACCGGGTGGCGCGGCGGCCGCTGGCGGCGGCGGCCGTCTGCGTGGCGCTGCTCGGCGCGCTGGCCGCGGGCGTGGCCGGCATGCGGATGGACTACGGATCGAGCGACGGGGGCGGCGAGCGTACGGCGGCCGCGGCCACCGCGGCCGAGATCTCCCGGGCGCTGCCCGCCGGAGTGTCGGACCCGATCAGCGTGTTCGTCGTCACGCAGGACGGGGGCGCCTTGCGCGGCGAGCGGATCGATCCGCTCGCCGGTGCGCTCGCGAAGGTGGCCGGGGTGGGCCGGGTCGCACCGACCGTGCTGAGCGAGGACCGCCGGGCGGCGCGGATCGACCTGTTCCCGACCGCCGATCCGCACGGTCAGGAAGCCCGGGACCTGGCGTCCGGTCCGGTCCGGGAGGCGGTCGCCGCACACCGGCCGGAGGGCACGCAGGCTCATGTCGGGGGCAGTGCGGCGGTGTTCGCCGACATCTCGGAAGCGGTGGACAAGGACCTGAAGGTGGTCTTCCCGGTGGCGGCGGCGCTGATCGCGCTGATCCTGTTCCTGCTGCTGCGCAGCCTGCTCGCGCCGCTGGTCCTGCTGCTCTCGGTGGGACTGGGGTTCGCGGCGACGCTGGGCGCCTCGACGCTCGTCTTCCAGCGGGCACTGGACCAGCCGGGCGTGGCCTTCTCGCTGCCGCTGGTCCTGTTCCTGTTCGTGGTCGCGCTGGGCACCGACTACAACATCCTGGTGACCGACCGGATCCGCGAGGAGATGCGGCGGCCGGGTCCGCCGCGCGCGGCCGTGGCCCGGGCGGTGCGGCACACCGCGCCGGCCATCGCGACGGCCGGGCTGGTGCTGGCCGCCTCCTTCGGGAGCCTCGCCGTCAGCCCGGCCTCGGCCACTCAGCAGATCGGCTTCGCGACGGGGCTCGGGATCCTGCTCTCGGCCTTCGTCCTGTCGATCGTCCTGGTGCCCGCGTGCGCGGCGCTGCTGGGTCGTTCCCTGTGGTGGCCGCTGCGGCCGCGCGCCGACGCCGAGCCGCAGGCCCGGCACTCCGGGCCTGCGGAGCACCGGGTCCCGGTCGGCTGAGCCGCCGGGGGGCGGGCCTGACCGCCGGGGCACGGGGGGGCGTACGAAGGTGCGCACCGTCCCCGTGCCCCGGCGCCGCCGGCCGGCTCAGGCGAGGTTGTCGACCTCGGGGTGCTCGGCCAGCCAGGCGCGGACCGCCTGCTGTTCCTTGCCCTTGCCCGATTCCTGGATCTTGGCTTCCAGACCGGTCAGCTGGGCCTCGCTGAGCTTGAACGAGCGCAGCCAGTCGGCCACGCGCGGTTCGTCGGCGGCGAAGCCCTTGCGCGCGACGGTGTGGATGCCGTCGCCCTTGCCCCAGGCGCCCTTGGGGTCCTCCAGCTTGTGCAGGTCGTGCGAGGCGTACGCCCAGTGCGGCGACCAGAGCACCGTCACGATGGGCTCCTGCTTCTCGTAGGCGCGCTTGAGCTCGGCGAGCATGCCCGGGGTGGAGCCGTCGACGACCTTGTACTCGCCGTCGAGGCCGTACTCCGGCAGGACCTTGTCCTTCAGGATCCCCATCGCGCCCGCGCTGGGCTCGATGCCGATGATCCGGCCCTTGAACTCGCCGCTCCTGCCCTTGAGGTCGGCGAGGGACTTCACGTCCTTCATGTAGGACGGGACCGACAGTTCGAGGGAGGTGGGGCCGTACCAGGCGCCGAGGTCGTCGAGCTTGTTCCCGTACTTCTTCCAGTACTCGGACTGGGTGACCGGCAGCCAGGCGTCGGTCTGGAAGTCGACCTGCCCGCCCGCGAGGCCGGTGAAGAGGGCGCCCAGCTCCAGCTGCCGGGCTTCGACCTGGTACCCGCGGCGCTCCAGGAGCTCCTTCCACAGGAAGGTGGAGGCGATCCCCTCGTCCCACGGGATGTAGCCGATGCTGACCTTGCGGCCCTTGCCGATGTCGTCGGCGCCGGCAGCGCTCGCGTCGGTCCGGCCGGCGCCGCCGAAGGCGTTCAGGCCGCCGGCGACGAGGGCGAGCACGACGGCTCCGGTGACGGCGTGGGCGGGCTGGGGCCGGTGGTTCCACAGCCGGGTGACGCCGGTCGCGGCGGACCGCGCCTTGGCGAGGGAGCGGCGGCCGAGCGGGGAGACCTGGCGGCCCAGCGCCCCGGTCATCCGGTCCAGGTACATGGCGAGGATGACGATGGAGATGCCCGCCTCGAAGCCGAGGCCGATGTCGACGCTGCCGATGGCGCGGTAGACGGCGCCGCCGAGTCCGCCGCCGCCGACCATGCCGGCGATGACGACCATGGACAGGCCCAGCATGATGACCTGGTTGATGCCCGCCATGATGGTGGGCAGGGCCAGCGGGAGCTGGACGCGCACGAGCGTGTCGCGCGGGGTGGTGCCGAAGGCTTCGGCGGCCTCGACGAGTTCGGCGTCGACCTGGCGGATGCCGAGCTCGGTCATCCGTACGCCCGGGGGCAGCGAGAATATGATCGTCGCGATGATGCCGGGCACCACGCCGACCCCGAAGAAGATGATGCCGGGGATGAGGTAGACCATGGCCGGCATGGTCTGCATGAAGTCCAGGACGGGCCGCAGGGTGGCGCTGACCCGGTCGGAGCGCGAGGCCCGGATGCCTATCGGGACCGCGAAGGCCAGCGTGACGAGGGTGGCGACCAGGACCAGCGAGAGCGTGGACATGGCGTCTTGCCACAGGCCGACGGAGTCGACCAGCGCGAAGCCCGCGAAGGCCAGCAGGCCGGCGAGGAGGCCGCGCAGGTACCAGGCGGCGACGGCGAGGATGCCGGCGAAGAGCAGCGGCGACGGAGCGGACAGCACGGTCTCGATGCCGTCGTAGAGCCCGGTGACGATCGTGCTGATGGCGTCGAACAGCCAGGACAGGTGGCGCTGGAGGAAGTCGACGGCGCTGTCGACCCAGGCGCCGAGTGGCAGGCGGGGCATCAGGCTGCCACCTCCGTGCAGGCCATCGGGGGCCGCTGTTCGTCGCCGATGAAGGCGACGAGGCGGTCCTGGGTCACGGAGCCGACGACGGAGCCGTCCTCGTCGGTGACGGCGACCGGGTGCGGGACCCGGGCGCTGATCGCGCACAGGTCGGCGAGCGGGGTCTCGGGGCTGACGGTCGGACAGCCGCAGGCGTCGGCGGCCGCCTCCCCGTGGGCGGGGGCATCGGGCTCGTCCATGACGGCTTCGGCCGTCAGGACGCGCGAGCGGTCGACGTCCTGGATGAAGGAGGCGACGTAGTCATCGGCGGGGCGGGTGAGGATGTCCTCGGCCGTGCCCTGCTGGACGATGCGTCCGTCGCGCATGACCGCGATCCCGTCGCCGAGGCGCATGGCCTCGTTCAGGTCGTGGGTGATGAACACGATGGTCTTCTTGAGCCGCTTCTGGAGTTCCAGCAGCTGGTCCTGCATGTCTCGCCGGATCAGCGGGTCGAGGGCGCTGAAGGACTCGTCCATCAGCAGCAGGTCGGCGTCGGTGGCCAGCGCGCGGGCGAGGCCGACGCGCTGCTGCATGCCGCCGGACAGCTCGTCGGGCCAGGACGTCTCCCACCCGCCGAGCCCGCACAGCGCCAGCGCCTCGGCGGCGCGCCGTTCGCGCTCGGCCCGGGGGACGCCCTGGACCTCCAGACCGTACGCGGCGTTGGCGAGGACGTCGCGGTGCGGGAACAGCGCGAAGTGCTGGAAGACCATGCTGATCTTGGTGGACCGTACGTGGCGCAATTCACGCGGTGTGAGCGCGGTGAGGTCCTGGCCGTCGAAGAGGATGCGTCCCGAGGTGGGCTCGAGCAGTCCGTTGAGCATGCGCAGCAGCGTCGACTTGCCCGATCCCGACAGACCCATGACGACGAAGATCTGGCCGGGCTCGACGCGGAACGTGGCGTCGATCACAGCGGCCGTCGTTCCGTCGGCGCGCAGCTCGTCGCGGCAGGTGCCGCTCTGGAGCGCGCGGACCGCGGCCGTCAGGTCGTCGGGGCGTCTTCCGAACACCTTGTACACGTGCTCGGCCTGGAGCGTGGACACATACACCTCGCGGGTCGTACCGGGAACGGCTCTCCGGTCGCAAAGCGAACGGCGGGCCGTAGAGCGGTACGGGATCTGCCCGTGCGCGCCACGTCCTCCGGCCGTTTGGCCGGAGGACGTGGTTCCGCTCCATTGGCGCCCATGCCCGGTATTAACCTCAGCAAACGCGAAGGTGACTCACCTCACGCCGACTGCGGGTGCCCCGAGTCTTCCAGCATCGAGGAGCGCAGGTGCGCGAGGAGGCGCGTGAGGAGCCGGGACACCTGCATCTGCGAGATGCCGAGCGCCGCACCGATCTGGGCCTGGGTCAGCTCGTCGCCGAACCGCATCCGCAGCATGGTGCGCTCCCGGTCGGTGAGCTGTCCGAGCAGCGGCGCGAGGGTCTGGATGTCCTCGACGCGCTCCAGCGCCGGCTCCTCCTCGCCCAGCACGTCGGCGAGGGTGTGGCCCTCGGAGGGGTGGTCGCCGTGCTCGGCCTGGGGGGCGTCGAGGGAGCCGCTGGTGTGGCCGTTGGCGGCCACGAGCCCCTCGACGACCTCCTCGTCCGTGAGGGAGAGGTGCGCCGCGAGGTCGGCGACCGTCGGCGAGCGGTCGAGCGTCGCGGTCAGCTCCTCCTTCGCCTTGGCGATGTCGATGCGCAGTTCCTGCAGGCGGCGCGGAACGCGCACCGCCCAGGTCGTGTCGCGGAAGTGCCGTTTGATCTCGCCTGTGATGTACGGCATGGCGAGGGTGGAGAACTCGGTCTCGCGGGCCGGGTCGAACCGGTCGATGGCCTTGATCAGACCGATGGTGCCGACCTGGACGATGTCCTCGATCTCGCCGCCGGCACTGACGTCGCCGGCGGCTCGGCCCCGGAAGCGGCGGACGGCGTACTGGACGAGTGAGGCGTTCATCTCGATCAGCGTGTTGCGGACGTAGCGATACTCCGGGGTGCCCTCGGTGAGTTCACTCAGCCGCCGGAAGAAGACCCTCGACAGCTCCCTGGCGTCGGCGGGGGCCACCTCGCGGGGCTCGTCGATCCTGGGCAGGCCCGCGCTGAGGGCGAGCGCCTCGCCGCTCCGGCGGGGGCCGGGGAGGACGACGGCGGCGGCGTCGGTGCGGGGGTCGGCGGTATGGGCGGAGGGGGCGGGTACCGGCATGGGGTTCGCTCCTTGGGCTGGTCGGCTTGCGGCGCGGGACCTTGACTGCCGTAGATGGTGGCCTTCTTCTGCTCGTACGTCAAGAATTACCGGAAAAACATTTCACGTCTTGCATCACGTGAATCGCGTATCGCATCATGACCACATGGGGAGCAACACAAGTCGCGAAAACTGGACATTCCTTACAAATCACGCACGCGTTCTGGTGAGCATCGCCCGGGACCCGGCCGTGCGGCTTCGGGATGTCGCGCAAACGTGCGCGCTGACCGAGCGGACCGTCCAGACGATCGTCAGCGACTTGGAGTCGGACGGATATCTACGACGCGTCCGCGACGGGCGGCGCAACCGCTACGAGATCTCCTCGGGCGCGGTGTTCCGGCACCCGGCCGAGGCCGGGGTCCAGGTGGCCGGCCTCCTCGCCCTGCTGACCGGCGTCCCCGCCACCGCGAGCTCGCCCGACCTCCCGGCGGGCACGGACGAATCCGAGGCCCTGGACATGCTGGGCCTGGACGCGGTCGCGGACTCGGCCCCGGAGCCGACCCCCGGGCCCGCCCCGACAGTCCTGGGGGCCGTTCCGGGACCCGTCCCGGACCTCGTCGCCGACTGACGGCGGCGCACGAGTCCGGCCCGCACTGGCGTTTCGGGGCGCGCGGCGGCGACTTCTTGGGCGACGGTATCCCCATGAACTGGACACTCGAAGTCATCCCGGTCCCCGTCACCGACCTGAACCGCGCGAAGGAGTTCTACGCCGACAAGGCCGGCTTCAAGGTCGACGTCGATGACGAGGTCGCCCCCGGGATGCGCGTCATCCAGCTGACCCCGCCCGGCTCCCGGTGTTCGATCGCGATGCTCGAGGGGATGCCCGCGGCGCCCGGCACGAAGGTGATGGCGCCGGGCGCGCTGCAGGGACTCCAGCTCTGCGTCACCGACATCGAGGCGGCCCACCGGGAACTGGTGGACCGGGGCGTGGACGTCTCCCCGATCCGCCACGTCGGCGCGACGGGCTGGGAGGACGGCAAGGGCGAGACCTGGAACTCCTTCATGTCCTTCGAAGACCCGGACGGCAACGGCTGGGTGGTCCAGGAGGCCCCCTCCGAGCTGTCGGAGCGCTGAGCGGCAGCAGGACTGCGGGCGACCCGACGGTCCCGGCCGTCTCGGCGGCCCCGGCCGTCCCGGCCGCCCCCTTCTGCCGCTTCTGCCCCTCCCTTCCGTCCTGTTCCCAACGGTCCCCGGCCCCCTTGTGCCCTCGGCGGCAGCGGCCGCAGCCTTGGCCGCATGACTACAAGACCGCACTTATGGCGGCGCTGCGGCGCCCTGCTGGCCCTGTCCGCCGCGCTCGCGCTCGGCTCGCAGACCGGGGCCTCGGCCGCCGCTCCGCCGGAGGGTTCCGTCCGCTACGCCGGGGCGCCGAATGCCGTCCCGGGCAGCTATCTCGTCGTGCTCGACCCGGCCCGCGCGAACTCCCGTACCGATCAGGGCCGGGCGGTGGTCGAACGCGTCGGGGGCAGTGTCCGCCGCACGTACGGGTCCGCGCTGAACGGCTACTCCGCCCGGATGACGGAGCGCCAGGCCCGGCGCCTCGCAGCCGACCCGGCCGTCACCGATGTCGTACAGAACCGGACGCTCACGCTCGACGCCACCCAGCCCGACCCGCCCTCGTGGGGCCTGGCCCGTATCGACCAGCGGCGTCTGCCGCTGGACACCCGGTACACGTACCCGGACTCGGCCGGGCAGGGGGTGAGCGTCTACGTCGTCGACACCGGGGTGCACATCACGCACGAGGACTTCGGCGGACGCGCCTCCTACGGCTACGACGCCATCGACGACGACATGACCGCGGAAGACGAACACGGCCACGGCACGCACGTCGCCGGGACCGTCGCGGGCACCACGCACGGGGTGGCCAAGCAGGCGAAGATCGTCGCGGTCCGGGTGCTCGACTACACCGGTTCCGGCACCACGGAGCAGGTGGTGGCCGGAATCGACTGGGTGACCCGCAACGCGGTGAAGCCGGCGGTCGTGAACATGAGCCTGGGCGGAGACCCGGACGAGGTCCTGGACGCGGCGGTCCGGGGCTCCATCGCCTCCGGCATCACCTACGCCGTCGCCGCGGGCAACCAGAACATCGACGCCTCGGGCCACTCCCCCGCCCGGGTGTCGACGGCGCTGACGGTCGGGGCCATCGGCGAATTCGACCACCGGTCCGAGTACTCCAATTACGGGCCGCTCGTCGACCTGTTCGCCCCCGGCGACTCCATCACCTCGGCCGCGTACTTCTCCGACGACTGGTACACGACCATGTCGGGCACCTCCATGGCCACCCCGCACGTCACCGGCGCGGCCGCCCTCTACCTCTCGACCCACCGCACGGCGACCCCGGCCCAGGTGGCCGCCGCCCTCACCTCGACCGCCAGCACCGGATCCGTCATTGACGCGGGCCCGGGAACCACCGACCGGCTGCTCGACGTGAGCGGTACGACGCAGCGGCCGCCGGGGAAGCGCTTCGCCAACACCACCGACCGCCCCGTGGCCGATCTGGCGACCGTCGACTCCCCCGTCACCGTCAGCGGGGTGTCCGGCCGCGCCCCGGCCGATCTCGACGTACAGATCGACATCAGGCATCCGGACGTCGGGGACCTGCGGATCGATGTGATCGCCCCGGACGGCACCGCCTATCCCGTCAAGGACGAGTGGGACAACTGGATCACCACGGACTACCGCGTGGTCCTCGCGGTCAACGCCTCGTCCGAGACCGCGAACGGAGTCTGGAAACTGCGGGTGTTCGACACCCGGGCCGGGAACACCGGCTACATCGACTCGTGGTCCCTGCGGTTCTGAGTCCTCCCGCCCCGCGCTCAGGGCACGCCCCCGGTCCCTCGCCTGACGGGCCATCCGGGCACCATCGGGGTGTCAGGTGACGAGGAACCCCGGGGCCGGGCGGTCCCGGTGGAAGGTCAGCCGGTCCCAGGTGGGAAAGGCGAGGTCGGTGACGGCGACCAGCCGGCCGGTGGTGTCGTGCAGGGTGCGCCGTACGGAGAGTCCGGCGGCGGGGGTGGCGGCCCGCGGGTGGCTGGTACGGGTCATGGTGATGGTCTCGGCGACGCGCCCGGCCGCCGCTGACCGCTCCAGCCAGTGGCGCAGGGGGCGCAGGTCCTCGTCCCGGACGGGCGCGGCCGCGCGGTCGCGGTAGCGGGCCAGCTCGGGCGTCACGGCGACGGTGTGCGGGCTGAGGTACGTCACGGCGTGCTGGAGGGTCTCGCCGGCCGGGCCGAGTTCCCGGTGGTGGTGGACGAGGGTCCGGTCGCCGCCGCGCATGCCGAGCAGGGCGGCGAGGGAGGGCGCCACGGTGACGAGCGTCAGCCAGCTCTGGGTGGGGGCCGCGGCGGGGGCGGCCACGGCCCGGGACGCGGCGTCGGGTGCCGGCGGGACCGGCGGGATGTGCTGCGGGGGCTGCGGGAGCTGCGAGGTCCGGGCCGCGGGCGCGGACCGGGTGCCGCGGCGGCCGGTGACGACGAGGCCGTCCTCGCGCAGGTGCTGGAGGGCGGCCCTGATGGTCTGCCGGTTGACCTGGTAGCGGGCGGCCAGGCTGCGCTCGGAGGGCAGTCGGCTGCCGGGGGTGTGGCCGGTGCGGTCGAGTTCGCGCCGCAACGCTGCGGCGATCCGCTGGTACTTGGGCGTGGCGGCCGGGCCGCCGCCCCGCGAGGGGGAGGGCATGACTTCTCCTCTGACGGGTGGTCAAGGACTGCGCGGTCTGCCCGACCAACGTAGCATTGGTCTATACCTGTTGCCAGGCGGACCCCGGGCAACCCGCCCTGTTTGGCCGGAACCCGTACCTCGCGCGGGGACATCACCCCCGAGGGCGGAGGCCTTCCGGCTCGCTCTCCACGATGCGGAGATCGTCGGCGTCCCCGGTTGACCGGAACAGCGCCGCGGCCCGCTCGAAGCGCGGGACGGCGGCCTTCACCTGGGACCTGGCCGGGCGCAACTTCCCCAGCTCGTACTGCACTCCGCCCTGACCCACGAGATGTCCGACGCGGTGATACAGCGTGAGGGCACGTTCCAGTTGGTCCTCGGCCGAGGCGAAGTCACCGCCGCGCGCGTTCTGAGTGCGGTCAGACCGACCGGCAGCCCGCCGCCGTACTGATGTCGAGGGCCCGCTGACGGAACGCGCCGGCTCGGGCGAGGTCTCCGCACTGCGCTTTGACGGTCGAACCCTCGCCACGGGACGCCGGCATCGCGGTGTCCGTACGCGATCAATCACGGTGGTAGATCACTCCACGGTGGTCGACCACGACATCGAATCCACCTGACCCGCGACGGCGAGCCGGATGCGCGTACGGACGAGTGTCCGCAGCATCGCCGCGCCCGCCACCACGGCCGCGAGATGCAGTGCCACCGCGACGACCGGATGCTCCGGCGGGGTGAATTCGGCTGGGTCCGCCAGCGCCACGTAGACCGTGATCGGCAGCTTCCAGCCGCTCCACGCGAACAGCGAGCCCGACCCGACCCAGCCGAAGACCAGGGGCAGCCAGCGGGGCCACCGGGGAGGGCGCGCCCGGGCGACCGCCCAGACGGCGGCGGATCCGGCCAACGCCCACAAGCCGCAGACGGCTCCGAGCACGTATCCGTCAGTGGTCCGTTCGGCCGGGTGCGCGATGCCCACGCTGCCGCCGACCGCCCAGTAGAGCCAGACCAGACCGACCGCCGCACCGAGGGCGGCCGCCCACGGCGGCTTCGCGCGCGGGCCGTCGCCGAGGCGCCCGGAGAACGCTCCCGGCCAGCGACGCCACAGGTACGCGGGGACTGCGAGGGCCAGGCCCAATCCCATCCCGACGAAGCCGAACTGGACGAGCACGCCCTCCCAGAACGGCATGGCCGGATCCTCGCCCCCGCCACCCTCCGGTGAACCGCCCTCGGCACCCAGGAACGCACTGAGCAAGCCGAACGGCAGGACCGAGACGAGGAACCCCGACCCCACCCAGGCGCAGAACGCGACCAGCGCCCCGGGTATCCGCATCCCCCACGGCCTCACGAGCGCGAGCGACAGCCCGATCCCGGTCGCCGCCATGCCGATCGTGACGGTGTTGAGCACCACCCACTCCGCCCTGCCGAACCCGCGGCCGACGGGCAGCATCCCCAGGAGCGCGCCGATCACCCACGACACCTTGATCAGCAGGTACGGCGACAGCGCCAGCGCCGCCCCGTAAGCGGCTCTCCGCCCGACCCGATCCCACTGCTCCCACTGCTCCCACCGCTCCCACCGCTGCCGCCGCTCCACCAGGACTCCCCTTCTCTCAGCAGGAATCCCATCTTCGAACGGCACCTCGTCCCGCCGCCTCCCCCACCAGAGCCATCCGCCTCCCCCGCCCGGGGGAGACGGATCAGCCCCGCAGGGGGTTGGGGAGCGGCAGGTACCGGGCGTCCGCTCCGTCGGCGCGGGTCCAGCGCAGCAGGAGGTTGGTCTTGGCCGGCAGGGAGGGGGCGTCGAGCAGGGCCGCGATCTCGGGCAGGGGCCGGGCGGCGTCGTAGCGCAGGAACTCCTCGCGGGCGGCCGGCCACAGGTCGGCGGCGATGTCCGGGTGGTGTTCCGCGAGGGCGCCCGCGATCTCGGTCAGGTGGTTGACGACCAGGCAGTAGACCAGCCGCTGCCAGGCGGCCTCGCGCGGCAGGTCGGCCAGGAGTTTCACGCCCTCCGCGTCCCGGAAGAGGGCCTGCACCGGCATGCCCCCGGCGTCGACGGCGACCAGGGCGTTCTGCAGGTGGGCCTCCAGGACGATGCCGTGCCGGGCGAACAGGTCCAGCACCGGCGGCACCACCTGGCGCAGGTACGCCCGCCACCACCCGGCGGGGTCGGCGGCGTTCTCCAGCGGGCTGCCCGGGAAGCCCTCGGCGAGCGCGGCGGCCAGCAGCGGGGTGGTCCCGGGCTCCCGGTGGCCGCCCAGGCCGTCGCGCACCAGGACCGCCAGCTCCTCGAAGGCGAAGGCGGCGGTGCGGTAGCCGCGGTCGGCCAGCCAGCCGGCATTCGATCCCGACCGGCGCAGATCCGCGAAGCCCGCCTCGACGGCCTCGCCCGTCCGGCGCAGTTTCAGCAGGTCGTGCCGCCACAGCCGGCGCACGTCGTTGGTGATCCGCACGTCGAGGCTGAACTTCACGAAGAGGTCGGCGGCCGCGCCGGGCACGTACACCGTCCGGATCGAGGCGGTCGGCCAGACCGGGAGCCGGCCGGTCCCCAGCCGCAGCAGCCGCCCGTCCGCGAAGGCCTCGCGCACCCCCGGCCGGCACCCCACCAGGTCGAGCTGCCAGGGGTGGGCCGGCAGCAGCCGGTACCCGGCGGGGGCGCGCGGGCCGTCGAGGGCCTCGGCGAGCGAGTCGACCGCGGCGCCGGCGGCCGGGCCGCCCTCCTCGGCCGCCTGGTCCTCGCGCAGGCCCAGGAAGACCAGCGGGAACCGGGCGTAGGCCTCGGGCGCGTACGGCAGCCAGCTCCCGGTGGGTGCCCCGCCGCGGGCCTTGGGGGCCGGGTGGTGCGGGTGCCCCATGACCAGGGACTGCTCGGACAGCACGTACGGGTCGGCCGGCGGCGCGGCCGCGGCGCGGGCCCTCAGCAGCGCCGCGATGGTCTCCCGGCTGTCGGTGATCTCGATCGGCAGCTCGTCGTTGGAGACCCCGGTGTACTGGCGCAGTTCGTCGGAGGTGAATTTGACGAGTTCGGTGTGGCTGAGCGGCTGCCAGCCGTCCGCCGTGCGCAGCTCGGGGCTGGAGGGCCGACGGCCACCGTGCACCCGTAGCTGTCTCCCGCTGCCGCGCAACCGGTAGGCGCCGGTCCCGTCGGGTTCGGCGGCCTCCCGCAGGAGGCAGTTCAGCAACGGGGCTGCGGCGTAGGCGTCGGCGGCGGCGGTGAGGTCCACTGGTTCCATTCGGTACATCCGGAGCGCCGGAGGTGCGCGAGGCGTGCCACCGGCCGTGATCTTCAGTATCCGCGATGATGAGGTGATCATCACCGCTTCCGTGAGAGGAACAGGGCCCTGAACCCCCGCGTGCACCTCCCCGACTCCCCGCCCGCCTCCCCCGCCGAGGAGGGTGTCGCCGCCGAGCTGGCCGGCGTACGCCCCTGCCTCGCGGGCGCGTACGCCGGCGCGCTCCCCGGAGCGCGGGCCGCCGTGCTGACCCGGCTGTGGCGGGGGCTCGCCTTCGAACCGCTGCCATGGGTGGCGCGTCGGGAGCAGGGGGCCGACAGCCTCGTGCTGGTCCTGGCCGGGGGCGCGCGGCTGGAGGGACCACTGCCGGATCCCTATGCGACCGGGCCGTACGTGAGCGAGCTGCTGCTGGACGCAAAGCCCTACCGGCAGGCGGCCCGGCTGATGGCGGCGCTCGGGGGGCCGCTCGGGGCAGTGTCCGGTGCTGGGTTCGCCGCCGAGCTGGACGGCAGTACCGCGTCCCTGGCCCTCTCGCGCGCCGGGCAGCCAGGCGCCCGGCCCGCTGCGCAGCCGCCGCCCGCGACCACTTGGGAGTGGGAGCAACGGGTGGTCGACGGACACCCGTACCACCCCAACTGCCGCTCCCGCCCCGGTTTCTCGGTGGCCGAGCAGCTGGCGTACGGGCCCGAGCACCGGCCGCTGGTCGAGCTCGGGCTGGTCGCCGTCCGGGCCGAGGAGTGCCTGGTCACCGGGGAGTGGCCGGACCACCTGCGCGACGGCGGGCGGATCCTCGTACCGGTGCACCCGTGGCAGGCCGAGCACGTGTTGAAGGGCGAGGAGGTGCGGCCCGGTTTCGCCGCGCATCCGCTGATGGCACTGCGCACGCTGGCGCCCGCCGGGGGCGGCCCGCACGTCAAGACCGCGCTCAGCGCCCGGCTGACCTCCTCCGTGCGGGACATCTCCGGCTACTCCATCGAGACGGCGGCCGCGCTGTCCGACTTCGCGCAGGCCCTGACCGGACGGCTCGACGGCCGGCTGCACTTCACCCGCACCCTGGGCGCGGCCGGCGCCCACGGCCCGGACCTGGCGGCGGTGCTCCGCGAGCCTCCCGAGGCCTTCGCGGACACGGCGGCGGGCGAGAGCGTGGTGCCCCTGGGCGCGCTGGCCGCCACTCCGTACGCCGGCTCCGCGGCCTGGCGGGCCGAGCTGGCCCGGCTGGCGCTCGGCGTGGGCCTGCGGCTGCTGGACCTCGGGGTGGCGCTGGAGGCCCACGGCCAGAACCTGCTGGTGGTCCTCTCCCCCACCGGCGCCCCGCTCCGGCTCGTCTACCGCGACCTCGCCGACATCCGGATCAGTCCCTACCGGCTCGCGGGCCACGGCCTGCCGGTGCCGCCGCTGTCCGGCCGGCTGATCAACGACGACGTGGGCGTGCTGCGGCGCAAGCTGTTCGGGTCCCTGGTGGCCGGCGCGCTCGGCTCCACGGCGGGCTCGGCGGCCGCGCTCGGGGAAGATCTCGCGCGGGCGACGGCGGGCCTGGCGCCCACCGCCGACACGGAGGCGCTGCTGACCGGTCCGCTGCCCACCAAGGCGCTCACGCTGATGCGGCTGAGCCCCGGCGTGCCGGGCGACCAGTGGGCGGAGCTGCCCAATCCGCTGGCGGTCATATGACTTTTGCCTGGCGGGTGCCGACTCCGGGCGGGGGGCGGGCTACTGTTCAGGGGCATGACAGAGACCTCGTACCTGCACGCCGTGCGGGCGTCCTACGACGCCGTCGCGGTCGACTACGCCCGGCTGCTCGGCGCGGAACTGGCCGGCAAGCCGCTGGACCGCGCCATGCTGGCCGCCTTCGCCGAGTGCGTGCGCGGCGAGGGCCGTCCGGACGGGACCGGCGGCCGCGCGGTCGCGGACCTGGGCTGCGGTCCCGGCCGCGTGACGGCGCACCTCGACGGGCTCGGCGTACGGGCCTTCGGCATCGACCTGTCCCCGGCGATGGTGGCCGTGGCCCGCCGGACCTACCCCGGGCTGCGCTTCGAGGTGGGCTCGATGGCCGCGCTGGACATCGCGGACGGGGTCCTGGGCGGCGTCCTCGCCTGGTATTCCACCGTCCACACCCCGCCGGGCGAACTGCACCCCCTGTTCGCCGAGTTCGCGCGCGTGCTGGCGCCCGGCGGTCACGTCCTGATCGCCTTCGAGGCGGGCGACGAGAAATTCCGGCTGGAGCACGCCTACGGGCACCCCGTGGACCTCGACGTGTACTGGACGCCGCCCGACCGGATCGCCGAACGGCTGGCCGCGGCAGGGCTTGCCGAGACGGCACGGCTCGTCCGGGAGCCCGACGCGCACGAGAAGTCCCCGCAAGGCTTCATCCTGGCGCGCAAACCCGGCCGGTAGGCGGATCATCGGCTGTACGGCCGCCAGGGCGGCCCGGGATCGGCCGTTCGGGGGGCAACTCGGCCCGTGTGGGCCCGCCTTCCCCCCGATCGCCCGCAGCGGTGGCAGGAAGGAGGCATGCGCCTCCACCGCCGCCAGGTCCTCACCAGCGCCGCCGCGGCCGTCCTCGCCACCCTCGGCGCGGCTCCCCGGCTCCGGGGCCCGGACTTCGGGGCGCTGGCCCGCGCGCTCGACGGGCGGGTGGTGGTGCCCGGCGACCGGGACTACGCCGAGGCGCGCCGGCTCTTCCAGCCCCGCTACGACGCCGTCGCGCCGGGCGCGGTGGCCTACCCGGCGCACGCCGGGGACGTGGCCGTCTGCCTGGACTTCGCCCGCCGCTCGGCCGCGGCGGTGGTGCCGCGCGGCGGCGGGCACGGCTATGCCGGCTGGTCCACCGTCGCCGCCGGTCTCGTGATCGACGTCGGGGCCATGGCCGCGGTGTCGGTCGACGCAGGCTCCGGCTCCGGCTCCGGCTCCGGCTCCGACGTGCGGATCGGCGCGGGGGCCCGGCTCGGCGACCTCAACGCCGCCCTCGCCGGCCGCGGCCTGGCCGTCCCGACCGGCCTGTGCCCCTCCGTGGGCATCGCGGGCCTCGCGCTCGGCGGCGGGCTGGGCCTGCTGTCCAGGGCCTACGGGGCCACCTCCGACCAGCTCACCGGCGCGACCGCGGTGACCCCCGACGGGGTCGTCCGCGAGACCGGCCCCGACCGGGATCCCGGCCTCCACTGGGCCCTGCGCGGCGGCGGGGGCGGCAATTTCGCGGTGACGACCGAGTTCCGCTTCCGCGCGCACCCGGTCGCCGACTGCGTCTTCGCCGAGCTCCACTGGGCCGACGGCGACTCCCCGGCGGTGCTGCGCGGCTGGCAGCGCTGGCTGGCCGGGCTGCCCGATCCGTTCTGGAGCCAGGTGGAGTTCGCCCTCGACGGCGGTCCTGCCCCGGTTCCCGCCGTCCGGGTGGTCTGCCTCGACGGGCGCCGCGAGCTGGAGGAGCAGTTGACCCGCCTGTCCGACCTGGTCGGGCGTCCGGCGCGGGACAGCCGGCTCGACGTACGCAGTTACGGCGACACCGTACGGACCATGTCGGGCTGCCTGGAGCGGACGGCCGCCCAGTGCCGGCTGCCCGGCACCCTGCCCGGCCACGATCCACAGGGCCGGCTCGGCCGCGAATCGTACGCCGCCCGCTCCGACTTCTGGCCCGCGGGCGGCCTGCCGGAGCCGGCCGTCTCCGCGGTACTGGCCGCCGTCCGGCGCTACGCGCGGAACGTGCCGCGCGGCGGGTTCGGGGTGGTGCAGTTCGACGGGGTCTGCGGCGGCGCGCTGAACCGGGTGGCGGCCGACGCCACCGCCTTCGTCCACCGCGACAGCGCCTTCCTCGCCCAGTACCTCGTCCAGTGGCCCCAATCCGCGCCGGCCGCCGAGGTCGCCCGGCACCAGGGCTGGCTCGACGGGCTCTGGCAGGACCTGCGCCCCTGGGCGAGCGGAAGCGCGTACCAGAACTACATCGACCCGAAGCTCACCGGCTGGCGCGCGGCCTACTACGGGCCGAACCTCGCCCGCCTCGAAGAAGTCCGGCGCACCTACGACCCGGACCGGCTGTTCCGCTTCCCCCAGGCCATCTGAGGACCTGGGCACGATTCGCGACGAAGAGGAGACGGACATGCGACGTGCGTTGACGGTGGCGGCCGCGACGGCCGCCCTGCTGCTGCCCAGTGGGCCCCTGCCGGTCGCCGAGGCCGGCAGCGCCCCGCCGCCGGCCAGCCGCTGGTCGGCACGCGAGGCCGAGACCTTCTGGACGGCAGACCGGATGGCTTCCGCGGTACCGATCTCCCGCGGCGGGGCAGCGGCGGCCGGCAACGGAACCGGGCAGGACTTCGATGGCATCCCGGTCGTCGGCCGGATGTTCGTCATGAAGGGCGGCGGCGCGTACTTCTGCACCGCGAGCGTCGTCGCCTCCCCCGGCCGCGACCTGGTGCTGAGCGCGGCGCACTGTCTGCTCGGCACGGACTCCCGGCAAGTGGCCTTCGTACCGCAGTACACCTCCGAGAACCCGCAGCCGTACGGGATGTTCCCGGTCCTGCGCAATACCGCCGGGAAGTCGAAGGTGTGGATCGACCCGCGCTACCGCAGCCTGGGCGCCGACCGCGGCGCCACCCTCGACGTGGCCTTCGCGCAGGTCGGGCCGGACGCGGACGGTTTCCCCGTGGAGGACGTGGTGGGCGGGAACCGGCTGGTCACCGGCGCCGCGTACGCCCACCCGAAGGTGTCGCTGATCGGCTATCCGGCGTCCGCGGCGCGCCCGCGCCTGTGCGTGAACAAGACGACGAAGTTCACCAGCGCCGATCCCGGGATCCCCGGATCGTTCCTGCGGATCGACTGCACCGGCTACCCGGGCGGGACCAGCGGCGGCCCGTTCCTGACCAACTACGACGCGCGGACGGAGACCGGCGACGTGGTCGGGGTCATCGGCGGCTGGAAGACGGGCGGGAACACGGCCGACACCTCGTACAGCTCCTACTTCGGCGCGGACATCAGGCAGTTGTACCGGTCGGCGGTTGCCGGGGCGCGGGTGGCATGAGTACCTGCTGGCGGACCCAGCGGGTGCGGCGCGGGTTCCCGACCGAGCGCGGCGTCGCCGGGAGCCCGTCGGCGGACAGCGGGTCCGCGGGGGCCAGGCCGAGCTGACGGCGCAGGTCCGCGAGGGCGGCGTGGACCGGCGCGAGGATCACCTCGGCGCGCGGATCGGCGTACGTGAGCGCGTGCGCGGCGGTCTCGATGGCCTCGGCGGCGTCCTCGGCGGCGGTCCGGCTCCACCCTCCGGGCGCGGCGGCGCCCCACGGGGCGACGGCGTCGTAGAGGTGGCAGGCGGCATCGGCCGCGGCGTCGGCCAGTTCCCCGACGCCGGGCGCCGCGAGGGTCGGCAGCTCCATGCCGGGTCAACGAGCGGGGCGCGCCGGGGGAACGAGCCCGGCCGTGCTTCATGCGCCGACGGCGTGGATCCAGAGCGGCAGCAGCAGGAGGCAGACCACCGAGCTCTTGATGACGATGGAGGCGGAGAGGTCCACGCCCACGTCGTAGCGCTGGGCGAAGATGAAGAGGTTCTGGGGTGTCGGCATCGCCGCGATCAGGACCAGGTAGGTGAGCCAGTCGCCGCGGACCCCGAAGAGCGCCCCGCACACCGCCCAGGCCAGCAGCGGGAAGCCGAGGCACTTGAACACGACGATGGCGGCCTCCTCGCGGGTGGTGCCCCGCAGGTCGAGGCCGACGCCGCCCAGGTGCAGGCCGAGGGCGAAGAGGGCCACCGGGGAGGCGCTGTCGCCGACGAACGCGGCCCCGTCCAGGACCGTCTTCGGGACGTGAACCGACAGCAGGTTCAGCAGGATCCCCGCATTGCAGGCGAGGACCAGCGGGGTGGCGAGCGAGGCACCGACGGCCCGTGCCAGCCGCCGCCCGGGGCCGCCGGCGCCGGGACCCGAGCGGCCCAGTTCCATGATGGCGATGACGACGAGGGACAGCACGCACACCTGGAACAGCAGCACCGGGAAGATCGGGGCCGCCGTCCCGAAGAAGGTGATGAACACGGGGACGGCGAAGTACGCGGTGTTCACCTGGACCCCCGCCATCACGCGCAGCGCGACGGCGCGGGGCTCCCGTACGCCGTAGGCGGTGGCGGCGAGGGCCACCGCCACGACCGCGAGGGCCGCGGTCGCCGCGTAGCCGCCGATCGCCCGCCAGTTGAAGAGGGCGCCGAGGTCGCTGGCGTAGATGTTGCCGAAGAGGTAGCAGGGGACGGCGAAGAGGAAGGCGTAGTCGGCGAAGACCTTGGAGGCCTCGGCCGGGACGATCTTGCGGCGTGCGAGCAGCGCGCCGCCGCCGAAGGCCAGCAGAACCGGCACCAGCTTCTCGAATGCTGCTGCCCCGCCCATGCGTACGACTCCCCCGTTGACCGACCGCGTGCAGCCTACCCCTGCGCATAGGCTGGACCGATCATGAGCGACACCCCCCGTACCCCCGCCAGGACCCGCGGGCCGCGCGACTCCCGCGGTCCCCGCGCGCTGGCCTCGCTCGCGGTGGCGCTGCGCACGCCCGCCCGGGCCGCGGAGCCGCTGTTCGCGCAGGCGCCCAGGACCTGGCACCGGCTGCTCCCCTACCTCGTCACCGTCGCCTTCGTGGTGACGCTGGTGCCGGTGACCATCGCGGTGCTGAGCAACGACTACGGGGCGGCCGGCGGCTGGGCGGGTGCGCTGGGCGTGGCGCAGACGGTGCCGCTGCTGCTCGCCGTGACCCGGCCGATGGCGGCGTGGCTGCTGATCCTGACCGCGGACACGGTCGGGGCCGTGATGCTGATCCACGCCGAGCAGGTGGCCCGGCACGCGTGGCCGTGGACGCCGATGGTGATCGTCGGCTACCTGCTGCTGATGGTGTGCCTGGGGCTGCGCGAGTCCATCCGGACGCTGGTCGGGGTGTGGCTGGCGACCGGAGCGGTCGGGGTGGTGCTGGGCTTCTTCCAGCCCTCCGGGGTGATCAACACCACAGCGCTGCTGTTCGTGCTGAGCGGGGTCATGCTGGCGCTCACCGGGGCGCTGCGCGGGTTCGGCGCCGCCCAGCGGCGGATCGCGGAGCAGGAGAGCATCAGCGAGGCCGAGCGGGCCCGGCGCACCCTGCTGGAGGAACGGGCCCGGATCGCCCGCGAGTTGCACGACGTGGTGGCGCACCACATGTCGGTGATCACCGTGCAGGCCGATTCGGCTCCGTACCGGCTGCCCGGCATGTCCGATCCGGTGCAGGAGGAGTTCGCGGCCATCGCGGCCTCCGCCCGGGAGTCCCTGGGCGAGATGCGCCGGCTGCTGACGGTGCTGCGCGGCGACGGAGGCGACGGCCCCGGCGGGGAGCGGGCCCCGCAGCCGGGCCTGAGCCGCCTGCAGCAGCTGGTCGAGGCGACCGTGCGGGCGGGGCAGCCGGTGGAACTGTCCCTGGCCGCGGAGGCCGCCGGGGCCGCTCCCCCGGCGGTGGACCTGTCCGCGTACCGGATCGTGCAGGAGGCGCTGGCCAATGTGGTGCGGCACGCGCCGGGGGCGCCGACCCGGGTCTCGGTGACCGTCGACGAGGAGGAGATCCTCGTGCTGGTGGTCAACGGTCCGGCGCGCGACCCCGTGGTGCAGCTGGAGAGCTCGGGCACGGGGCACGGTCTGGTGGGGATGCGCGAGCGCGTACGGTTGACCGGCGGGACGCTGGACACCGGTCCGCTGCCCGACGGCGGCTTCCGGGTCGCCGCCCGTCTGCCCTTGGATCCCACCGCTGAGGACGCAAGTTGACCATCCGCGTGATCATCGTCGACGACCAGGCCATGGTGCGGGCGGGTTTCGCCGCGCTGCTGTCCGCGCAGGCCGACATCGACGTGGTGGGCGAGGCCCCCGACGGGCGGCGCGGCGTGCAGGTCTCGCGCACCGTGCACCCCGACGTGGTGCTGATGGACGTACGGATGCCGGAGATGGACGGGCTGACGGCGGCCCGGGAGATCCTCGACCCCCCGCCCGGGGTGGTGCACCGGCCGAAGGTCCTGATGCTGACCACCTTCGACATCGACGACTACGTGTACGAGGCGCTGCGCGCGGGCGCCTCCGGTTTCCTGCTCAAGGACGCCCCGCCGGCCGACCTGATCGCGGCGGTACGGGTGGTCGCCTCGGGCGAGGCCCTGCTGGCGCCCTCGGTGACCCGGCGGCTGATCGCCGACTTCGTGCAGCAGCGGCCGGCCCCGCGCAAGGACCCGGCGCTGCGGCTGAACGGGCTCACACCGCGTGAGACCGAGGTGCTGGAGCTCATCGCGCGCGGGCTGTCGAACCAGGAGATCGCCGGGCACCTGGTGCTCGCCGAGCAGACGGTGAAGACCCACATCGGCCGGGTGCTGGGCAAGCTCGACCTGCGGGACCGCGCCCAAGCGGTGATCTTCGCGTACGAGGCGGGCCTGGTCCGGCCGGGCGACTCGGCCTGACCCTCCTCCACCCCCTACCGGGGTATGACATCCGACTTGGCTCCACGGTCCGACGTGCGGTCCGGTACCTCCTTCTTACCTTCCTCCTCGTCACGAGGAGAGGAGAAGGGGCATGCGCCGCTTCGGAAGGACGCTGGTCACGGCCGCGCTGGCGGTGGCCGTCGTCGCGGGCACCGCGGGATGGGCCTCCGGCGACAGCCAGAGCGCGGTCACCGGGCCGCCGCCGGGAACGGCCGCCTGGCGGGCCGACACCGCGGACGGGCGGCCGCTGCCAGACCCGGCCCGGACGGCTCCCCGCGAGGTGGCCCGGTTCTTCGCCGGGCTGGACGACTCCGCCCGGCAGGAACTCGTGCGGTCCCACCCGCTGGTCGTGGGCAACCTGGACGGGGCTCCGCTCCCCCTGCGGTACGGGGCCAACCGGCTCGCCGTCGCCGCCACGGGCGAGGCCCGCTACGCCTCGCTCGGCGCGCCGGGCCGGCAGATCCTGGCCTTCGACCCGCGCGGGCGGGGCCAGGTCGCCGAGGTGTTCGGGGACCTGGCGCACGCCCCGCACGTCTCGGTGATCGTGCCGGGCTCCGACAACGACGCCACCCACCACGACGCCGGGCGCAAGCCCGCCACCGGGCCGGCCGGGATGGCCCGTTCGCTGCGGGCGGCGGCCGGGGACGGCACCGCGATGGTCGCGTGGACCGGCTACACCACCCCGGTCGGGGTCGGACTTGACGCGGCCGACGGGCGGCTCGCCGAGGCCGGAGCCGTCCGGCTGGCCCGGTTCACCGAGGGGCTCGACGCGGTCGGCGCAGCCGACCCGGTGCTGTTCTGCCACAGCTACGGCTCGGTGGTCTGCGGGCTCGCTGCCCGGCACACGGACGCCACCGACGTCGTCGCCCTCGGCTCCCCCGGGATGCGCGCGGACACCGCCGCCGGCCTGCACACCCGGGCCCGCGTATGGGCGGCCCGGGGCCCGTCCGACTGGATCGCCGACGTGCCGAACGTGCGGTTCGCCGGGATCGGCCACGGCGCCGACCCCACCTCGGCGGCCTTCGGGGCCCGCCGGGTGCCCGCCGCCGATGTCCAGGGCCACACCGGCTACTTCGCGCCGGGCACCCGGTCCCTGGCGGCCTTCGCCGCCATCGCCAAGGGAGAGATCCGATGACGACGCCGCACACCCTCACGAGGCTGAAGCGGACCGCCGACCGGATCGAGCGGCAGACCCCCGCCCACCGCGACCGGGCCGTCGACGGGCTGCGCGCCCTCGCGCTGCTGGCCGTACCCACCGGGCACTGGCTGCTGGGCGGCTTCACCCTGGACTCCGACGGCGGGCTGCACAACGCCAGCCCGCTCTCCTCCTTCGGCGCCCTGGCCCCGGCGAGCTGGGTGCTCCAGATGCTCGGCATCTTCTTCCTGGTGGGCGGCTACGCCTCGGTGCTGTCCTTCCGGCGCCGGGCCGGCTCGACCGGCGCATGGCTCAAGGGGCGGATCGTGCGCCTCGGCCGTCCGGTGCTCGGGGTCACGGCCGTCTGGGCGCTGGCCGCTCCCGTGCTGTACGCGGCCGGGGTTCCACAGGCCACGCTGCGGACCGGGGCGACGCTGGTGATCCAGCCGCTGTGGTTCGTCGGGGTGTACGTGGCGGTCACCGCGCTCACCCCGTACTGCGTCCGGGCGGCGCACCGGCTCGGCAGCTGGGCTGCGGCCCCGCTGATCGGCTCGGTCGCGGTGGTGGACTTCCTGCGCTACGGGCCGCCGGCCGAATCCGTGCCGTCCTGGCTCGCGCTGCTGAACATCCTGCCGGGCTGGCTCTTCGCGTACCAGCTCGGCGTGTCCTGGGGCGAGGGGCGGATCGGGCGGCGCGGGGCGTGGCTGCTGCTGGCCGGCGGGACGGCGCTGTTCGCGGCGCTGCTGGCGGTCTTCCACTACCCGGCGTCGATGGTCGGGGTGCCGGGTGCGGAGCGGACCAACTCGCATCCGCCGTCGCTGCTGGTGCTGGCCCTGGCGGCGGCCCAGTCGGGGGCGGCCGTCCTGCTGCGCGACCGGCTGGCGCGGCTGCTGGCGCGGCCCGCGCTGTGGGCGCCGGTGGTCGTGATCAACCTGTGCGCGATGACGATCCTGTGCTGGCACCAGACGGCGATGCTGGCGGCGGCCGTGCCGGGCTCGTTCGCGGGTGGCCTGGCGGGTCTGACCACCGCGCCGGACAGTCCGGGCTGGATCGCGGCGCGACTGGCCTGGATGCCGGTGTTCGCGGTGCTGCTGGTGGTCATCGCCCGCTACGCCCGCCGGTTCGAGACCCCGCCGCGGGCGGGGCGCAGGTCCCCGGCGCTGCGGCGGGCCGTGGCGGGGGTCCTGGCGGCGGGGTTCGCGGTGTTCGCGCTCGGTCTGGCGTGAGGCGCGTGGCCGGCGCCGGCGGGAGCGCGGCGTCAGGCGATGGAGGCCGCGACGATGGCGGCGACGGCGAGGTTGCAGGAGGCCGTGACCCAGACCGCCGGGTGGGGTTCGGGGTCGACGACGATCGCGCCGAGCTTGCCCGGCGTCACCCAGTCCAGCACCAGGAAGGCCACCGCCATCAGCAGCAGGCCGAGCACGCCGAAGGCCGCGGTGGCGAGCAGGCCCTTGCCGAAGTCCTCGTACGTCGTCCAGATCGAGGTGAACACGATGCCGCCGACGCCCAGGAGCGCGGAGCTCAGCATGACGGCCGCGTTCCGGTTGCGCTCCTCCCAGATCTGCTTCGGGAGCTTCCCGGGGGTCAGCACGTCCACCAGGACGATGCCGAGGATGAGCAGCACCAGGCCGAGGGCGCCGTAGGCGCTGGTGCGGCCAAGTCCATTGACGATGTCGCTCATTGAGAAGCCTGTCTCCGCGGGGGTGGGAAAGGATGTGCCGTGGGGGGCGGCCGAAATGTATCGCACGGCCCTGACCCGGACCATGGGGAGGTCAGTGAATGGCAAAGGTCAGGGCGGCGCGGGCCGAGGAGGCGCAGGCGCTGACGGAGCTGGTGCGGCGCTCCAAGGCGTACTGGGGGTACGACGCGGAGTTCCTCGCCGACGTCGCGCCGGAGCTGCGGATCGACGCCGCCGATGTGACGGCCCGCCGGATCGTGGTGGCCGAGGACGCGCACGGGGTGGTGCAGGGCCTGGCCTCGCTGGAGCTGGAGCTGGAGGGGGACGGGCCGCGGGCGCGGCTGGGCCTGCTGTTCGTGGAGCCGTCCGCGATCGGCCGGGGCGTCGGGCGGCTGTTGTACCGGGATGCCGTGCGGCGGGCCGCCGGGCTCGGGGTCCACAGGCTGCTGATCGACGCCGATCCGCATGCCGCGGGCTTCTACCGGACGATGGGCGCGGTCGCCGTCGCGCTCACGGTCGCCGGGGCCGGTGCCGATGCAGTTGCCGGGACCGGAGCCGGTTCCGTTGCCGGGCTGGTGCGCTTCGAGGTGGCGCCCGCGCCGCAGGCCGCCTGGGCGCGGGCCTGGACGGGCGGTGTTCCGGCGGTGCACGTGGGCAACGTCGCCGAGTTCAACGCGCAGTTCGCCGACGCCTCGCTGGACCGCGAGCAGCGGGCCGCGCACCACTACGCCGCCCTGGCCGCCTTCTACAGCCCGTACCCGGCGGCGCTGCTGCTGCCGCGCGCGGTGCCGCGCGGCTGGATCGCCCTGGTGGGGCGGCAATTGGGCTGGGGGCCCGAGGTGGAGGTGTACGACGGGCTGGTGGAGCGGGGTCCCGCGCTGTCGGACGTGGTACGGGCCCGGCCGGCGCTGGCCGGGCGGCTGACGGCGGCCGGGCTGCCGCTCGTACCGTGGGGCCTGACGGAGTCCTTCGGACGGCTGGCCGGGCGCCCGTGGCGACCGCAGGAGCTGCGGTACGAGTCGAAGGCGGAGAGCCACGAACTGTTCGGCCGGATCCTGGGGGCGGGCGGGCATCCGGGGATCGTGCTCCCGGCGCAGTGGCGGGCCGCGACGCGGCGGGCGGCGGTCGGGCTGCTGGCGGCCCGGACCCGGGCGGGGAGGGGCAGCGTTCTCAAATCGGAGCACGGTGTCGGGGGTTCGGGCACGACGGTGGTGAGCGCGGCGCAGGTCAGGGCCGCGGGCGGGGCACGCGCGGTGCTGCGGCGGCTGCCGCGCGGGCCGCTGCTGATCGAGGAGTACGTGCCCGGCCCGGCGGAGCCCGGCGAGCCGCGCGACCTCACGTACGACGGCTTCGTGGACGGCGCGGGCCACGTGCACGAGGTCGGCGGGGCGGTGATGGACGTGGCGGGCGCCGGGTACCGCGGCGCGACGGTGGGGCCCGGGGTGGTGCCGGCCTGGGCGGAGAAGCCGCTGCTGTCCTTCGGGGACGCGGTGGGCCGGGAGCTGGCCGCGGCGGGCTACCGGGGCTGGTTCGACGTGGACTTCGTCGCCGACGGCGCGGGGCGGCTCGCGCCGACCGAGGCCAACCTGCGGCTGACCGGGCCGTCCGTCGCCTTCATGGTCGCGGCCCGGCTGGACGAACTGCGGGGTGCGGGGCACCTGGTACGGATCGCCGACCGCGTGGAGCTGGGGGCCCGGCTCCCCGAGGCGCAGCTCGACGAACTGTGCGGGGCGCTGGCCCGGGGGTGCGCGGACCTCGGGGCGGTCTTCATCCCGGCGATCCCGACCGGCGCCTTCGACCCGGCCCCCTGGCTGGGCGTACTGGTGGCCGCGCACGGCGGGCAGGCCCTGGACGCGGCCGAGGCCCTGGTCCGGGCACAGGCCCTGGCGGTCGGGACGATGTTCGGCCCGTCGCAGTAGGCCGGGACCGGAGCGGGCGGGGTCAGGGGCGGGCGGGGTCAGGGGCGGGGGCGGTTTTCGGGGTCGAAGTCGAAGCCCGTGGCCGGTCGGCGGGTGACGTAGAGGAGCACGAGGGCGCCCGCGATCATCAGGGGGACGTTGAAGGCGTAGACGAGGGCGGCCTGGCGCGGCCAGTCGTGTTTGGCCGCCAGCCGGTAGAAGTTGTCCTGCGGCCACCAGGCGGCCAGCAGGTAGACCACCGCGAGATGGGCGATCTTGGTCAGGAACGGGTCGCGGCCCTGGCGCAGCATCCGGGAGCGGCCGAAGAGCAGGAACAGCACTCCGCCGGCGAAGGCGCAGGCCTCGAACACGTAGAGGACGAAGAAGAGGGCCGCCCAGGGGTTCGGCACACCGGTGAGTTCCGTCGATCCGGGCCAGAACACGTCGGTGAGGAACAGGGTGACGAGGCCCAGCACGAACGTCCCGCAGCCGAGGGCGGCTCCGGCCGGGGATTCGCCGCCGGTCCCCGCGGCCCCGTACTTGCCCGTGCCGCGGGCGGCGCGCGCGGGCGCGGGCCGCTGGACGGGCAGCGGCAGCCCGGCCCGGTCCTCCTGGCCGGCCCGGTTGCGCGGCAGGGCGCGCAGCTTGACCACGGCCCGGGGGAACTGCGCTTCCGGGAGCCTGCCCGCCAGGTGCTCGCGGAGCCGCCCGATGTCCGGCAGGTCGGAGCCCGGGGGCCGGGCGACCGCGTCGGCCGGCGGGGAGACGTAGGCGACGGGACCGCGCGGGCCCGAGCCGCTGTCGACCTCGGCCAGGAGCACCCCGCCCACGTCCGGGTGCGTGCGGATCACGGACTCCAGCGGGTGCGGGTCCCGCGGTTGCCCGGCGACGGTGATCCGGTCGCGGATCCGGCCGCCGAACTCCAGCAGCCCGTCGGGGCGCAGCTCCGCGAGGTCTCCGGTGGGTATCGCGTCGCCGCCGTCGGGCAGGGTGAGTCGGATCTCCCCGCCGTGCAGGGCCACGGAGCAGCGGGGGAAGGGCCTGCCGATCAGGGAGAGCCGTTCGGGGTCGTCCAACGGGCCGGGAAGCTGCGGCAGTTCGAACCAGGTCCCGGCGCCGGCCGACTCGGTGAGCCCGTACACGTCGAGCACCCGGGCCCCGGGCCGCAGGCGGGCCTGCAGGGCGGCGAGTTCGTCGAGGAAGAGCCGGTCCCCGGTGACGGCGACGAGGCGCAGCGACCGCAGGGCCCGGTCCGGATCCGCCGCGCCGGGCTTGTTCACGTCCTCGGGGCGCACCGCGGCCGCCGACCGGTCGCGCAGGAGCAGCCGGGCGGCGCCGGCCGGGTCGGTGTGCACGACGGTGGCCTTCTGCGCCTCGACCGCGCCGCGGATCGCCTCGGCCGTCCAGGGCGAGCGCTCCGGCAGGACGAGGGCGCCGCCCGAGCACAGGGCCCGGGTCCAGCCCGCGGCGAAGGCGGTGACGTCCGGTGCGGCGGTGATCAGGTGCCGGTCCGCGGGGGTCAGCCCGGCCACCTCGGTCCAGCCCTCGTGGGCGGCGAGCAGGCGGTCGTGGCCGACGGCGACCGGGCGGGGCTCGGCGCCCCCGGTGAACAGGACGGCGGCGGGGCGCCCGGGGCGGGGGCCCGGGCGGGGCGGGGCTTCGGTGGGCCGCCCGGCTATCTCGGCGCCGTCCGCGCCGAGGCGGATCACCCGCAGGCCGCTGCCGTCGTCGAGGCGCGCCTGGTGCGCGGCGTGGGTGAGCAGGGCGAAGGGCTGGATCCCGGCGAGCTGGAGCTGTCCGGTGCGCGGGGACTCGACGTCGATGACCGCGTAGGCCGCACCCGCCTTGAGGACGGCGAGGAGGGCGACGACGAGTTCGGCCGGGCGGGCCGTGCCCACGGCCACGATCTCACCGGCGGGCGGTCCGGCGTCGAGCAGGTGGTGCGCCAGCTGATTGGCGCGGGCTTCGAGTTGCCCGTAGGTGAGGCCGTGCGGGCCGGCGATGAGCGCGGGGGCGCCGGGGGTGTCCCGAGCCCACTGTTCGAAGCGGTGCAGGACGGTGTCGACGGTGCGCCCGCTGGAGCGCGTGAACTCGGATCCCTGCGTCATGGACCGATGATGCCACCGGGCGCCGACAGCGGGCGAGGTACGTGAAAATCCCTCATATGGGCGCGAGTTGGCCGACACGGGAGACCCGGAAGGGCGCAGTCGGCCCGAAAGGTTGACCTCGACTTTGATTGAGGTCTTACGGTTCGGGTCATGGACATGGAAGTCACCGCTTGGACATCGCTGCACAGCGCGATCAACGCCCAGCAGGACCGTCGGCCGATCTCCCGGGCCGGCCTGCGGCGGGTCGCCGCCTTCGCCCGCCCGCACCGGCGCGGGCTCACCCTCTTCCTGCTGCTGAGCGTGATCACCGCACTGCTGGCCGTGGCCACCCCGGTGCTGGCGAGCCGAGTCGTGACCGCGATCGTGGACGGGCGGGAGAGCGGCACCGTCACCCGCCTCGCCCTCCTCATCGCCGCGATCGCGCTCGCCGAGGCGGGCCTGGGCCTGCTCACCCGCAGACTGTCGGCCACCCTCGGCGAGGGGCTGATCCTGGACCTGCGGACGGCGGTCTTCGACCACGTCCAGCGGATGCCGGTCGCGTTCTTCACCCGGACCCGCACCGGGGCGCTGGTCAGCCGGCTCAACAACGACGTCATCGGTGCGCAGCGGGCCTTCAGCAACACCCTGTCGGGGGTGGTCGCCAACCTGGTCACCCTGCTGCTGACGCTGGCCGTGATGCTCAGCATCTCCTGGCAGATCACCCTGCTGGCACTCGTGCTCCTGCCGGTGTTCGTCCTGCCCGCGCGCCGGATGGGGGCCCGGATGGCGGCGATGCAGCGGGAGGCCTCGGCGCTCAACGCGGCCATGGGCACGCAGATGACGGAACGCTTCTCCGCCCCCGGCGCGACGCTGGTCAAACTGTTCGGGCGGCCGGCCGACGAGTCCGCGGAGTTCGCGGCGCGGGCGGCGCGGGTGCGCGACATCGGGATCCGTACGGCGATGGCCCAGTCGGCCTTCATCACCGCCCTGACGCTGGTCTCGGCGCTGGCCCTGGCGCTCGTCTACGGGCTCGGCGGCTGGTACGCGCTGCGCGGCACCCTGGACGCCGGCAACGTCGTCGCCCTCGCCCTGCTCCTGACCAGGCTGTACGCGCCGCTGACCGCGCTCGCCGGGGCGCGGGTCGAGGTGATGAGCGCCATGGTCAGCTTCGAGCGGGTCTTCGAGATCCTCGACCTGAAGCCGCTGATCCTCCAGAAGCCGGACGCCCGCCGGGTGCCGGACGGGCCGGTGGCGGTGGAGTTCGACTCGGTCTCCTTCGGCTACCCCGCCGCCGACAAGGTCTCGCTCGCCTCCCTGGAGGAGGTCGCGACCCTCGATGCCCGGGGCGGTACGCAGGTGCTGCACGAGGTCTCGTTCCGCGCCGAGCCGGGCCAGATGATCGCCCTGGTCGGCTCCTCCGGCGCCGGCAAGTCGACCATCGCGCAGTTGCTGCCGCGGCTGTACGACGCCGACGCGGGTGCGGTGCGCCTCGGCGGCATCGACGTACGGGACCTCACGGCCGACTCGATCCGCGAGACGCTCGGCATGGTCACCCAGGACGGCCACCTCTTCCACGAGTCGGTACGGGCCAACCTGCTGCTGGCCCGGCCGGACGCGGGCGAGGAGGAGATCTGGGAGGCACTGCGGCGCTCCCGGCTGGACGGGCTGGTCGCCTCGCTGCCGGACGGGCTGGACACGGTGGTCGGAGAGCGCGGCTACCGGCTGTCGGGCGGGGAGCGCCAACGGCTGACGATCGCACGGCTGTTGCTGGCCCGCCAGCGGGTGGTGATCCTCGACGAGGCCACCGCCCACCTGGACTCCACGTCGGAGGCGGCGGTGCAAGAGGCTCTGGGCGAGGCGCTGTCGGGCCGGACGGCGGTGGTGATCGCGCACCGGCTGTCGACGGTCCAGGCGGCCGACGTGATCCTGGTGGTGGAGGACGGCCGGATCGTGGAGCGCGGCACGCACACCGAGCTGCTGGCCGCGGGCGGGCGGTACGAGGAGCTGTACCGCACGCAGTTCGCCCCGGCTGACGCGTCGGACGGCGCGGCGGCGGCGGCGGCCTCGGGAGCATGATGTCCGACAGGCCCACATCCCAGACCACATCCCAGACTGGCCATAGCGGCCTCAGACCATCGGCAAGGTCAAACGCACCTACAACCCCCACCGCTGCCACACCACACTCGGGGGACACCCGCCCGTCAACCGTGTGAACAACGCTGCGGGTCAATACACCAGGCCGTCGGCCCGGCCGATCCCGTCCGCGAATGAGGCCACGCCGCCGATCGGGAACGCGCGCGCTCTCACGGCCGTCTCTCCCCTGGGTGGTGCGACGAGAACCGGCCGCCGTCGACCGAACGACAGGAGCCCTCCGTGCCCGCTCTGCTCCGCCCGTCTCCCGTGACGGCGATCTACCTCATCCTGGCCGCCGTATTGCTGGCCACCGGCGTCTTCGCCGTCCGGCAGGGCCCGGCGGCGGGCCTTCTCCCCGAAGCGACGTGGGGCGGCTGGCGGGCCCAAGAGGTGCTGCACTGGTCGGCGTACATCCGCGTCAACACTTGGGCGCACGCCGCCGAGGCGGAGATCCACATGGGCAAGGCTGAGTCGATCACGCTCAAGGCATACGGCGCGGACGCCCACGGCACCACGCACATGGACCGCACTGCCTTCACCCTCACCCCCGACGGGAAGCTCACCGGGCGCGAACTCGCCCCCGCCGGCTGACACTTGCCGGATGGCCGCTCGACCGCGGGGTTCCTCAAAAGCCCGGCGCGTTGGCCGGCCAGACCGGCCGGGTGTACGCAACCCCGAACAGCCTCTCCGGAGTACCCGGGCTCGACCGACTCCGCGAAGCCCTCACCACCACGGTTGGCCACTGACCTCCGCTGCCCGTACAAGACACGGAGGTGATCCGGCGGAGCGATGTGGATGCCCTCTCGGTTCGGGCGGGCGTGCCGCCTCGCTATACGGGTGATCTTGCCCGTCCCGTCGTTCGTGATCCGAGCCTTGACAGGGCCCCCGCTCACCGCGCGGCCACGGGCCCAGCTTCGGGCGCTGCATCGGATCGCCGCCGGCCGACGGCCGACCCGCCCACCACGGCCCGCCGCGCATGGGGCAGGATGGCAGCCCGTTCGCACGCGCACAAACGCTCGAACGAGGCCCCACCCAGCACGACCTGACAGGTGAACAAGGTGACGACACATCACACAGGGCGGCCGGCCGCACCCCTCGCCGCTCCCCCGGCCCTTCCCGGCTCGGAGGGTGTCCGTTGAACCGGGACCTCGTCCTGCACGACTGGGTGACGGCCTCCATCGCGGTGGCCGCGGGCGCCGTCGCCGGCCTGCTGCTGCGCGCCCTGCTGCAGTGGCTGGGCAAGCACGCGAGCAGGACCCGCTGGAGCGGGGACGACATCATCGTCGACGCGCTGCGGACCCTGGCCCCCTGGGCCTCCCTCATCGCGGGCGCCGCGGTGGCCGCCTCGACCCTGCCGCTGACCACCCGGGTCGCGGGCATCGTCAACGACTCGCTGAGCGCCCTGCTCATCCTGATCGCCACGCTCACCGCGGCCCGGGTCGTCGCGGGTCTCGTACGGTCCGTGGCGCAGTCCCGTACCGGCGTGGCCGCATCGGCCACGATCTTCGTGAACATCACGCGGATCGTGGTGCTCACGATGGGCGTCCTCGTCGCCCTCGAGACGGTGGGCGTGTCCATCGCTCCCCTGCTCACCGCCCTGGGGGTGGGCGGTCTCGCGGTCGCCCTGGCCCTGCAGGGCACCCTCGCCGACCTCTTCGCGGGGGTGCACATCCTCGCCTCGAAGACGGTGCAGCCCGGTGACTACATCCGGCTCAGCGGCGGCGAGGAGGGTTACGTCGTCGACGTCAACTGGCGCAACACCGTGGTGCGCAATCTGTCGAACAACCTGGTGATCATCCCCAACGGCCGTCTCGCGCGGACGAACATGACCAACTACACCCACCCGGAACAGAAGTTGTCGATCCTGGTCCAGGTGGGGGTCGGCTACGAGAGCGACCTGGAGCACGTCGAGCAGGTGACCCTCGACGTCGTGGACAGCGTGATGACCGACATCAACGGCGGGGTGCCCGACCACGAGGCGGCCGTCCGCTTCCACACCTTCGGGGACTCCAGGATCAACTTCACGGTGATCCTGGGCGTCGGCGAGTTCAGCGACCAGTTCCGGATCAAGCACGAGTTCATCAAGCGCCTGCACCAGCGGTACCGGGCGGAGGGCATCTCGATCCCCGCCCCCACCCGTACGGTCTCGCTCCACCAGGACGACCCCCGGCCGACCCCCTCCTCCCCGGTGCCGCACCAGCGCGAGGCATCGCCGACGACCCTCGCGGACAGCGGCCGGTAGCACCGGGTACGGCGTACGACGTCACGGTGGCCGGTGGGTCCCGTCCCTCCGGGGGCGGGGGCCCGTCTGCGTTCCCAGGTGGTACGCGGGCACTACCAGGACGACTTGGTGACTCCGGGGAGGTGTCCGGCGTGGGCCTGCTCGCGCATCCGGACCCGCGAGAGCCCGAACGTGCGCAGATGACCGCGGGGGCGGCCGTCCACGCTGTCGCGGTTGCGCACCCGGGTCGCGCTGGCGTCGCGGGGCTGCCTGCGCAGCCGTGCCCAGGCGGTGCGGCGCTCGGCCTCGGTCGAGGACGGCCGCCGCACGAGCTCCTTCAGTTCGGCGCGCCGGGCGGCGTACCGCTCGACGATCGCCGTGCGCTTCTCGTTCCGCGCGATCTTGCTCTTCTTCGCCATCAGACCTTCACCCCCGGGCGCGGATCCGGGCCACGGCCGCCTCGGCGCCGATCACGTCGATCACGTTGACGGCCTCGATCGCCTTCGCGCTCAGGGTCAGGCGGACGTGGCGGCCCTCGCCGGCCAGCCAGTAGCGCTTGCGCTGGATGTTGGGGTCGAAGCGGTGGGAGGTGCGCTGGTGGGAGTGGGAGACGGTGTTGCCGAAGCCCGGCTGGGCGCCCGCCAGTTGGCAGTGGGCGGACAAGGACACCGTCATGAAGCCTGGAACCCGCCCCGCCCACGACCCCGTCATCGACGCCGGGCGCCGCTACGGGAGCAAGCCGTGACCCTGCCCGTCGTCATCGTCGGCGGGCTCCACGCCGACGCCCGCAGGGAGGTCGTGGACCGGCTGGTGCGCACCGTGCCCGGCAGCGTCGCCCTCCATCACGACCTGGCCACCGCACCGGCGGGCACGGTACTGCGCCTGCTGCGCCCTGCGCGAGGACCTGGTCCCCGAGCTGCGACGGCTGGCCGACGGCGGCACGACCCGGCTGGCCGTCGTCGAACTGTGGGACTCCCGGCGAGCCCAAGGCCATGGCCGAGGTCGTCGTCGCGCACGGCGCGGACGCGCTCGACCTCACCGGCGTGATCACCGCGGTCGACCCGGCGCTGGTGCTGCCGTACCTGGTCAAGCGCGACGACTTGGCCGACGTGAAATGGCGTTGCTCCCGTCCGGCAGCATGGCCGGGTAGAGCCAGGTAGATCCCCCGGCCCTCCGGCAGCGGCTGCCGGA
>NZ_JBHWVM010000085.1:0-34735 GCF_042736805.1 Streptomyces sp. NPDC060031 | reverse complement strand
CCGCCACCCCGCGCGCTGGCGGCCCGCGAACCGGGCCTTGGGGGTCCCCGGTGCGGCGATGGCGTTGCTGTGGATCTGAGGTGCTTCTGGTGCGGCGCTGCTGTGCCCTGCTCTGTTACGGGTGCCCGTCGGTCAGTGCGCGGCCACGCGGGCCATCGCACCCGTCCGGCGCGGCTGCATCGGCACTCCGCCCGCCGTGGCCCGGGCAACGGGCTGGGCCGGTGCGCGATCACGGCGCGGCTGTGCGGCCACACCGTTCTGGACGTCCATGACGGCGTGCGCCACGAGACCGCCCATCGGGTCGTGCCGAATCAGGTCCCGCAGCCGGGATCTGGACGACCGCCCCTCGTTGCCGGGGTACAGGTGCTTGCCGAGTCCGACCGCGTGGGCCAGTGCGGCAAGCGCCGCGGTCCGCGGGTCCGGCGGTACGCCGGTGCGGATCGCACTGTCCAGCCGGGCACGGATCTCCCGGCTGATCGCCGTGTCGGTCGCCTGGTAGCGAGTCGTCGGCAGCACCCCGCACATCTGTCCCGCGACGGCATGGACCATGCCGCAGCGCTCGAGGTGAGCGAGGTAAATCTGGCGGAGCCCCAGCCGGGGTCCACCGATCCAGTGGACGGCCCGAACCGGGCTGCCGCGCCTGCGCAGCAGTTCCAGTGCGGAGTCCAGAGTCGGATCTCCTGTCGGCCGTGGCATCACCACGGCGATACGATCCCCGTCAGGGGCTATCCGTCCTGCCAGAGCCAGCTCCACTAGCTGTGCCCCGGCCAGGCCGAGGTCGAGCGACTGCGGCTGCGCCGTGGTACCCGTGGCCGGGTCCAAGGCGAGCAGCAGAAGCTCCTCCGGAATTGTTCTGCGGCTCCTGCCCATCCATGCCTCCCCGCGTGGATGAGTGACAGGGTGACGCCTCTCACATTCATCTGTCGAGAGCGCCTGTCCGCTTTGCGGGGGAATCGGAATACATGTCGTTCTCGTCTCGCGCGGGGGCGATGCGCCCTAGACGGGACACTGTTAGACATTCGGACAGCCGGACGTGGTGGCGATCGAGGAGGAACTGGTGGCGGGCGAGTCCCCCGACAAGTCGGTTGATGAAGGAGCGTCGGGGGCGGCGGAGTCCTCCGAGGAGCGTGACCCGAGGCTGTCGGTGCTCCGCCCGAGGGAACCGGAATCCCCGGTCCCGGACCGCGACCCCCTGAGGGAAGCGGTGGCGGCCTGGGTGGCCACGGCCGACGCGTCCCCGTCCGGGGAGGCCGAGGACCCGGCCGAGGGCGAGGATCCGGCCGAGGCCGAGGCCGATGCGGCTGCGCCGGCCGAGGAGCCTTCGGAGGAGCCCTCGGAGGCTCCGGCTGCGGAGGAGCCCGAGGAGGCTCCGGCCGCGGAGGAGCCCGCGACCCCGGCGGCTCCGGCGGCCGAGAAGCCCGCGGGTCCGGCTGAGCCCACCAAGCCCGAGGCGGCTCCGGTTGCCGAGCCCGAGCCCGAGCCGGAGCCGGAGCCGGAGCCGGAGCCGAAGCCCGAGCCGGAGCCGGAGCCGGAGCCCGAGCCCGAGACGGCTCCGGCGGACAGTGAGCGCACCGCGGTGTTCCGGGCCGTGGCGCCCGCGCCCGCCCGCGCCGAGGACAAGCCGAAGGCTCCGGCCTCCGACCCGGATTCGGGTTCCGCTTCGACCTCCGCCGCATCGGCCGACGAGCCGGCGGACAGTGAGCGCACCGCCGTGTTCCGGGCCGTCAAGCCGGGTTCCGCTTTGTCGAAGCCGCCGGTGGCCGACGAGCCCGCGGATAGTGAGCGCACCGCCGTGTTCCGGGCCGTCAAGCCGGGTTCCGTTTCGCCGAAGCCGCCGGTGGCCGACGAGCCCGCCGATAGTGAGCGCACCGCCGTGTTCCGGGCCGTCAAGCCGGGTTCCGTTTCGCCGAAGCCGCCGGTGGCCGACGAGCCGGCGGACAGTGAGCGCACCGCCGTCTTCCGGGCCGTCAAGCCCGAGGCGCCCAAGGGGCGGGCCAGTACCTTCGTACCGCTGAAGCGGGACGAGACCGCCGCGCCGAAGCCCCCGGCCCCCGCCCCGGCCGCCGCCACTCCGGCCCCGGCCGCCCCGGCACCCGCCCCGGCCGCGCCCGCCCCGGCCGCGCCCAGGCCCGCCGCAGGCGACGGCCCCGAGCGGACCACGCAGCAGCCGCTGCCGCCCAAGCCGCCGCTCGACATGCTCGCGGACCTCACCAACAACCCGCCCCCGCCGCCGAGCGCACTGCGCACCACCGTGCGGCGGTTCAAGATCTACGCCCCGGTCGTCGCGCTGCTCGCGATCGTCCTCGCCGTCGTACAGCTCGTGCGCCCCATGCCCGAGCCCAGGCTCAAGATGACCGCGAGCACCTCGTACGCCTTCGAGGGCGGCGCTCCCGTCCTGCCCTGGCCCAAGGAGGGCCAGGGCTTCATGGCGGCGTCCGGCCTCGGCACCGTCGGCACCTTCGGCGAGCAGAAGCCCATCGCCATCGGCAGCGTCGCGAAGGTGATGACGGCCTACGTCATCCTCAAGGACTTCCCCCTCAAGAAGGGGGAAAAGGGCCGACTGATCGACGTCGACAAGACGGCCGTCGAGGACGGCAAGAAGAACACCGAGGGCGAGTCGACGGTCGACACGCTGAAGGAGGGCGACAAGCTCTCCCAGTACGACGCCCTCGCGGCGATCATGATCCCGTCCGCCAACAACGTCGCGCGGCTGCTCGCCCGCTGGGACGGCGGCCAGGAGGCGTTCGTCAAGAAGATGAACGACACCGCCAGGGAACTCGGCATGTCGAACACCACCTACACCGACCCCTCGGGCCTGGACGCGACCACGGTCAGCACCGCCGAGGACCAGGTCAAGCTGGGTCTCAAGGTCGTCGAGATGCCCGAGCTGGTCGCGATCACCAAGCTGCCGAGCTGGACCGACCCGTCCGGCAAGGTGCACCGCAACTGGAACGACCTCGTCCCGTTCAACGGCGCGGTCGGCATCAAGACCGGTTCCACCACCAAGGCCGGCGGCAACCTGCTCTTCGCCGCCGAGAAGAAGGTCGGCAAGACCAACCAGCTGATCGTCGGCGCCGTCCTCGGCCAGCACGGCGTGCCCATCCTCGGCACCGCCATCGCCGCCAGCAAGCAGGTCATGCTCGCCACGCAGCAGGCGCTGACGAACGCGGTCGTCGTCAAGAAGGGCGACCGCGTCGGCTACATCGACGACGGCCTCGGCGGCCGCACGCCGGTCGTCGCCACCGCCGACGTGGAGGCGGTCGGCTGGCCGTCGCTGACGGCCGCGGTCAAGCTGAATGACGGTGGCGGCAAGATGCCGCAGACCGCCAAGGCCGGCACCGAGGTCGGCGTGCTGACCGTCGGAGAGGGCGCCAGCCAGGTGAAGGTGCCGGTGGCGCTGAAGTACGACCTCACCGCGCCCACCATCGGCAGCAAGCTGACGCGGGTCGGCTGACCTCGGGCGCGAGCGCGCGGCCGGCGCCCCGGGCAACCCCGGGGCGCCGGAGCGCGTCTTCGCACCCGGGACTCATCGTGTTGGGGAGCGTCGGTTGTGACCACCGCTGAGCGGCAGCAGGAGCGGAAACGCGGGCCCGGCCCGTCGGCGCCCGCCGACGGGCCCGCCGGCGAACCCCGCGACGCACCCGGCGGCACAAGGAACCCGGCGCGCCGCCTGCTCGGCTCGGCCCGCCGCCACCCGGTGGCGGTCGCCGCCGGCCTGGCCGCCGTGCTGCACGTCGTGTGGTTCTTCAGCTTCGCCAACAGCGGCGGCGACCTGGCCGCGCAGGACGCCTGGGCCGAGTTCGTCGGCCGGCACCCCGACTCGGCGTACAACCTCGCCTGGTACGGGGGCATGCACCCGGTCTCGTACAGCGTGGTTTCGCCGTACGTGATGCACATGATCGGCGTCCGGACCACGATGATGATCGCCGGCACGGTCTCGGCCGGGCTGCTCGCGCTGATCCTGACCCGCTGCCGGGGCGCCGTGCGCGAGCCGCTGTGGCCCGCGCTGGCCGGGGTGTACGGGCTGCTGTGCAACGCGCTGTCGGGCCGGGTCACCTTCGGGCTCGGGGTGATGTTCGCGCTCGGGGCCGTCGCGGCCGTGTTCTGCTGGCCCCGACGATGGGCCGAGCGGCGGTGGGCCAAGGCCGCGGTCGCGGCTCCGCTGGCGGGGCTGGCCACCGCCTCCAGCCCGGTCGCCGGGCTCTTCCTCGGGGTGGTCGCGGCCGCGCTGTTCCTGAGCGGGCGGCGCCCGGGGGCGTACGCGCTGGGGGTGGCCCCGGCGGTGGTGGTCGGACTGTCGTCCTGGCTGTTCCCGTTCTCCGGCACGCAGCCGATCAAGCTGGGCTCGGCGTCGCTGCCGTTCATGTTCGCGCTGGCCGCGCTGTTCCTCGTACCGAAGGGCTGGAAGACGGTCCGGATCGCCTCCGGCGTCTATGCCCTCGGGGTGGCGCTGACCTGGGCGATCGACTCCCAGGTCGGGTCGAATGTGACCCGGCTGGCCATGCTGTTCGGCGGCGCGGTGCTGCTCGCGGCCCTGCCGTACTCCGTCCCGCGCTCGCGGCACTGGTACGCGGTGCTGCTCGCCCTCGCCGGGGTGACCACGTGGATCACCGTCAACAGCATCACCGACATCGTCCGCACCACCCCGTTGGCCTCCTGGAGCCGGGAGCTGGCCCCGCTCGTCGACCAGCTGCACAAGGCGGGCGCCGACCGGGGCCGCGTCGAGGTGGTGCCGGCCAGCAGCCACCGCGAGTCCTCGGCCTTCCCCGCGTACGTGAACCTCGCGCGCGGCTGGAACCGGCAGGCCGACCTGGAGCGGAACCCGCTCTTCTACGACGACACCCTCACCGCCGACAGCTACCGGGGCTGGCTGGAGCGCTGGGCCGTGCACTACGTGGTGCTGCCCGCCGACAAACCCGACTCGGGCGGTGAGGACGAGGCGAAGCTGGTGCGCGAGGGGCTCCCGTACCTCCAGCAGGTGTGGGGCGACGCGAACTGGCAGCTCTTCAAGGTGCTGGACCCGACGGATCTGGTGGCGGGCCCGGCGACCGTGGTGCGGGCGAGCGCCGATCAGCTGGTCATCGAGGTGCGGGAGGCCGGGCGGGTACTGGTGCGGATCCCGCACTCGCCGTGGCTGGGGCTGGTGGACGCCGCGGGCAAGCCGGTGGCGCCGCCGCAGGAGACCTTCGCGTCGAGGGCGCGGAGCAGCCAGCGGGCCGGGGTGCCGAAGGACTACGCGAACACGGCCGGGTGCCTTTTCAAGGCCGCGCCGGACGAGACCGGGGACGCGTGGACGGAGCTGCTGGCGCCGGGGCCGGGGGAGTACCGGGTGGCGGCGAAGTACCAGCTCCCGCGGGGGACGCCGTGTCCGGACGAGCTGGTGTACGGGGTGCTGGGGCCGCCGCAGCGGCCGGTTCCGCCGCGTCCGTAATAATTATTTACACGCCGGTCCGGGTGCGTTGGTCCGCATATCTGCATACGATCCCAGTAGTCCGATTGGGTGCTTCCCGAGGGAGTTGACGACGGGATGAGCAAAGAGCAGAAGCAGGATTTCCGGGCGGCTTTCGAGGCTCACGAGCCGGATCGGCCGCCGCGTCCGGCAGGCCACGGCTTCGACGGTCTGGTGCGGAGCAAGATCAAGGGCGGAGCGCACACGAAGGCGGCCCTCAAGCGGGCCGGCACTCCGCAGGGTGACCGCATCGGCGAGCGCAGCAGAGGCCTGAGCTGACCCGTGCACGTCCACGTCGCGCGGCCCTTCCGGTTCCGGCCGGGAGGGCTTCCGTGCGTCACGCGTCCCACGCCACGGGACGTGCTCGGGCAATCGTTACGGCCACGACCGTCCTCGCGGCCGCCGTCTCCGGCGGGCTCGCCGCGTGCGGCAGCGGGTGGCGGCAGCGGGTGGCGGCAGCGGTGGCGGTCACCGCACCAGCAACGTCATCTTCTACGCCGACCTGGTGGCACGAGCGGCGTGACCGGCAAGCCCCCCACCCGCCGACCGCCCCGTACGGGCGGCCCATTACCGTGACCTGACCGGGGACGGTCACCAAGTGCTGAACCCTCTACCTCGACATCCGCGTATACAAGAACATGAGCGAGACGCAGCGCGTCATCAGCGTGGAGCGGGCCGCAGGCGACCTCGTCGTGCGGTCCCCCAGAGGCACGTCCGGCACCGGGATCGAGAGCCGCGACGTGTGGTCGTGGTGCCCGCCGATGGAGATCATCCGTACGCCGCGGGGGTCCCGCTGATGCCCCGGCGGCCGCGCCTGCCCGCCTGGACCGCGACCCTGACCTGGAAGGCCGCGGTCTTCATCACGCTCATGTGCTGCGGCCTCGCGGCGCTGCTCGGCGGCCTCGTGCACAGCGCCATGACCCACCAGACCGTCGGTACGGCGCGCGAGAAGGCGCTCGGCAAGCTCGACCGCACCATCACCCTGTACGAGAGCGGCGCGCGCCTGCCGCGGGGCGAGGGGATCGACCCCCGTGACCTCCCCGCGGAGCTGCGCGAGCTGGCGGTGAGGGGCAAGCGCGGCACGGCCGTCGGCGAGCACCGCGGCCGGTCCGTGATGTGGGCGGCCGGCCCGGCCGACCACGACACCGTGATCGCCGCGGCGGTGGACTACGGCAGCAGCGAGCGGACCATCGCCGACCTGGACCGGGCCATCCTCGGCTCCTCGGTGCTGGCCATCGGCGGGACGCTGCTGATGGGCGCCTTCGGCGTCACGCGCATCACCCGGCGCCTGCACCAGACGGCGCAGGTGGCCCGCCGCATCAGCGCGGGCGACCTGGACGCCCGGGTGAACGACCCGGTGCGGGCCAAGGACGAGGTCGCCGCGGTCTCCCGGGCCCTGGACACGATGGCCGTGTCCCTCCAGCGCAAGCTCGAAGCGGAGCAGCGCTTCACGGCGGACGTGGCGCACGAGCTGCGCACTCCGCTGACCGGCCTGAACGCGGCGGCCGAACTGCTGCCGCCGGGCCGTCCGGCCGAGCTGGTCCGCGACCGGGTCAGGGCGATGCGCTCGCTGACGGAGGACCTGCTGGAGATCTCCCGGCTGGACGCGGGCAGCGAGCGCCCGGACCTGGACTCGCACGACCTGGCCGACCTCGCGGCGCGCACGATCCGGGCCTCGGGCACCGGGACGGAGCTCGTCGTGATCTCCTCGCCCCGTGTGGAGACGGACCGGCGCCGCCTGGAGCGGATCCTCGGCAACCTCGTCGCGAACGCCCACAGACACGGCGCGGCCCCGGTCACGGTGACGGTGGACGGCCGGACGGTGACGGTGACCGACGCGGGCCCCGGCTACCCGGAGTACCTCCTGACGGCGGGCCCGCAGCGCTTCCGCACGGAGGGCGCGAACAAGGGCCACGGCCTGGGCCTGACCATCGCCTCGGGCCAGGCGGAGGCCCTGGGCGCGACCCTGACCTTCACCAACCCCCCGGCGGGCGGCGCCCGGGCCCGCATCACGCTCCCCTGAACGGCCCCGGAAACGCCAACGGGCCGCAGCGCTCCGGCCGTTACCGGCGGGGAGCCCTGCGACCCGAGACGTTTCCCTGTGCCCTCGGCAGGATTCGAACCTGCGACACCGGCTTTAGGAGAGCCGTGCTCTATCCCCTGAGCTACGAAGGCAATGAAGGCGGGGCTTGACGGAAACCGTGGAGGTGACCACCCCAGTGGGGTTTACCCTCCCGGCGAGTCAAACGCCCTGGTCAGCTGGTGCCCCCGGGCGGTGGGGGAGACGTCCGGGTGGACATTTTCTCCCGCACGTGCGGAGTAGCCGACTGACCGCAGACAGCCTAGCGGATCGTGCTCCGCTGATGCGCCCCCATAAGTCACAGCGCTTCCATGGAGGCTGCGGAGGGCCGCTGACCTGCGATGGGACCGTTAGGGCGCGCGGCGGACCGGGCCTCCTGCCCGGCCGCCCGGCCCACCCGGGTGTCCGTTCCGTACCGACGGATCGTCACGGCGGGCGCTCGGGGTCGTTCCAGATCGAGTAGCACGGTCCGCCAATCGGTTGATCTGTCTGGCGGGTCGCGGATCCGCCCGCCGGATTTGCTGGGACGATCCCGCCCATGGCGTCGAGGACAGGCTCTGTCGAGAGTGCGGCAACAGCGAGGGTCGTCTTGCTGACGCTCTCGGCCGGTCAGTTCCTGATGGCGCTCGACAGCTCGGTCATGAACGTCTCGATCGCGACGGTGGCCGAGGACGTGGGCACGACCGTGTCGGGCATCCAAGGCGCGATCACCGCCTACACCCTCGTGATGGCCATGTTCATGATCCCCGGCGGTAAGGTCGGGGCGCTGATCGGCCGCAAACGCGCGTTCTTGATCGGCTGCTGCATTTACGGGGCCGGTTCCCTCACCACGGCGCTCGCACCGAATCTGCCCGTGCTCCTGGTCGGCTGGGCGCTCCTCGAAGGCCTCGGGGCGGCGCTCATCCTGCCCGCGATCGTGGCGCTGGTGGCCGGAAACTTCGTCGCGGAACGCCGTCCCGCCGCCTACGGACTCGTCGCGGCGGCAGGGGCCGTGGCGATCGCGGTGGGGCCGCTCATCGGTGGTGTCGCGACGACGTACTTCTCATGGCGGTGGGTGTTCGCCGGTGAGGTGCTCGTGGTGCTCGGCATCCTGGTGCTGGCCCGCCGCATCGCCGACGCCCCGACCGGCGAACGCCGGCGCATCGATCTCGTGGGCGCAGTGCTGTCCGCGCTCGGGCTCGGGCTGTTCGTCTACGGGGTGCTCCGCTCGGACGAATGGGGCTGGTTCCAGCCGAAGCCCGACGCGCCGTCGTGGCTCGGGATCTCGCTGGTCGTGTGGCTGATGCTGGCAGGTCTGCTGCTGATCTGGCTCTTCCTGCGCTGGGAGGCCCGCCTCGTGGAGCAGCGCAGGGAGCCGCTCATCGACCCGGCGCTGCTGCAGAACAAGCAGCTCACCGGCGGGCTGACCATGTTCTTCTTCCAGTACCTCGTGCAGATGGGCGTGTTCTTCGTCGTACCGCTCTACCTGTCGGTCGCCCTTGGCCTGTCCGCACTGCAGACCGGTGCCCGCCTCCTGCCGCTGTCGGTGACACTGCTGGCGGCCGCGGTCCTGATCCCCCGCTTCCTCCCGGACGTCTCGCCGCGGCGGGTGGTACGGCTCGGGGTCCTCGCCCTGCTCGCGGGCGCGGTGGTCCTGATGGCCGCGCTCGACGCGGACGCCGGTGCGGAGGTCGTCACCGTCCCCCTCCTGCTGATCGGTCTCGGGATGGGCGCGCTGGCGTCCCAGCTCGGGGCGGTCACCGTGTCCGCGGTACCGGAAGAACAGAGCGCGGAGGTCGGCGGCGTCCAGAACGCCGTCACCAACCTCGGCGCCTCGATCGGTACGGCACTCGCCGGGTCGGTCATGATCGCCGCGCTTGCGGCGTCCTTCCTGGCCAGCGTCGAGCAGAATCCGGCGATCCCGGACAGCGTCAAGAGCCAGGCGACCGTCAAGATCCAAAGCGGCGCACCGTTCCTGTCGGACGCGCAACTCACGACGGCCCTCGACGAAGCCGGCACCAGCAGCGAGGTGACCCGCGCCGCGCTGGACGCGAACGCCGCGGCACGACTCGACGGGCTCCAGGCCGCGCTCGCCATCCTCGCCCTCGCCGCGCTTCTCGCGATGTTCTTCACCCATCGCATCCCGACGTCCCAGCCCCGCTCGGCAGAGCCCTAGCAGCGGACTGCCCTGTTCTCGGCACAGCCGTCGCGGGCGCGCCCTGCCGCGTGGTGCACCTGGGGCGCGGCAGGCCGGAAACCTCGCAATCCGGCTACCGTGGTGGGTGGGGTCGCGTGCGTACGACGCGTACGACCCCACAGGGCTCATCCAGCATCTGCGATTCATTCGCTACGGGTGATGCGGCCGATGCCCCGCGAGCGGGGAACACCGTCCGATGCCGGCGGTGGTATCGAATGCGGCCGCCCACGCCGTCGTCGCCAGCGGGCCGAAAATTGCCGGCCGGCCTCCCTGCGGAGGACGAAGTGATGAAAGCTGCGGGTTTTTCAAGCTCATCGGTAACAGCCCAGTTGTGGGAACCCTATGTCGAGGACGGCCGGGAGACGGGGGAGATTCATTGGCTCGTCCAGGCGGAAGAGGGCCAGGTGTCGGGACTGTGGAGGATCGGCCCCGTGGAGGGCGCGGAGTTCCCCTACAAGCCTGCGGCCACCGACACGTTCCACGTGATCGAGGGTGAGGCCGAGCTGGAAACCCCTGACGGAGAGAAGATCGAGCTCGTTGTCGGGGGCATCTATTCCTTCCCGGCCGGATTCACGGCCACCTGGAGAACCCGGTCGCCGTTCATGAAGTTCTTCGTCGTGGGCTGAGCACCGGCGCTGCACGCAGCGTGACACCGGCGGCTGCGTACTCGCAGGAGATCAATCGGGATGACCCGAATTCCAGACAGAGCGTGGCGCGCGACCAGCCACCGCTCACTCCCGGATAGTGGCTCGCGAGTCAGGCCGGACGACGGTAAGGGAGCAGATCGTGGCGACGTCAGATTCTGAAGTGGATGTCGTGATCGTGGGCGGAGGTTTCGCCGGCGTGACGGCCGCGCGTGAATTGTCGGCGCGCGGGCGCCGGGCTGTCCTGGTCGAGGCGCGTGACCGGTTGGGCGGCCGGACCTACACGAAGGACCACGACGGGCATCCGATGGAGTTCGGCGGCACCTGGGTGCATCCTCTGCAGCCGCACGTGTGGTCCGAGATCGACCGCTACGACGTCGAGACCGAGACGTTCCCGGTGCTGGAAGGGCTGCGGCAGGCCGTCGTCTCCGACGGCCGCGTCGTGGACTTGTCCGACGACGATGCCGCGCGGGCACTGGAGGCATTCGACGCGTTCTGTGCCCCGGGCACGACGCTGTTCCCGGAGCCGTTCTCGGAAACGCTGGGCCCGGACCCGGACGGCCTCGGTGACCGGTCGCTGCGCGAGCAGCTCGCCACCTTCAAGGCCGAGCCCGAGCTGCGTGACTGGGTGGAGGCGATGTGCTGCTTGACCGCGTTCGGCCCCCTCGATCAGTCCGGCGTGACCGAGGTCTTCCGGGCCTACGCCTTGGCGGGGCACAGCGCGGAACAGTTCGCGGCCTCCTTGTCGGCGACGAAGCTGGTGAAGGGGACAAGGGAGTTGATCGACTCCATTGCCGGACAGGCCACGCTGGCCGATATCCGCCTCAGCTCGCCCGTGCGGCGTGTCATCCAGACCGACGGGGGAGTACGGGTCGAGCTGGAGAGCGGCGAGGCCGTCAGCGCGCCGACCGGATTGATCGCGCTGCCGATGAACGTCCTGAACAGCGTGGAGTTCGAGCCCGGCCTGTCCGAGATCAAGCGGACCGCGTCGGCCGACCGGCACGCGGGGGCCGGCATGAAGTGCTTCGTCCGCGTCAAGGGCGACATCGGAAACCTGAGCATCGTGGCTCCCGAGGCCCAGGCGGTGAACTTCCTGGTCACCTACGACCACGGCCCGGAAGGCTCGTGGCTGATCGTGTTCTCCGCCAACCCGAAGAAGCTGCAGATGACCAAGTTCGACGACGTCCAGGGCTTGCAGACAGCGCTGCAACCGCTCTTGCCGGGCGTCGAGGTGGAGAGCATCGTCGGCTGGGACTGGAGCAACGACCCGCTCGCGCTCGGCACGTGGTGCATCTACAGGCCGGGGCAGCTGGCGAAGGTGCTGCCGGACCTGCGCACCACCGAAGGACGCCTGTTCTTCGCGGGCTCCGACTCGGCGAGCACGTGGCGCGGCTTCATCGACGGGGCGATCGAGAGCGGCTACCGCTCCGCCCGCGACATCGACAGCTACCTGACCAGCTGATCACCGGCGGCGGCTCACCGGCCGGGGGCGGGGACGCCGGCGGGGCGGCGTGCGCCGACGTGGGGTCGGGGTACGCCGCCCTGGGGCGGGGCGGGTTGCGGGAGGTGGCCCGCGTGGCCATGGCGGTTACTTCGGGTCGTGGTTGAACTTCGAGGTCGACCAGAAGTAGCCGAGCACCGCGAGACCCAGGCACCAGGCGACGGCGAGCCATCCGTTGTGGCCGATCTCGGTGCCGAGCAGCAGGCCGCGCAGGGTTTCGATGGCGGGGGTGAACGGCTGGTACTCGGCGATCGGCTGGAACCAGCCGGGCATGGAGTCGATGGGGACGAAGGCGCTGGAGATGAGCGGGAGGAAGATCAGCGGCAGCGCGTTGTTGCTGGCCGCCTCGGCGTTCGGGCTGATCAGGCCCATGCCGACGGCGATCCAGGTGAGCGCCAGGGCGAACAGGGTGAGCAGCCCGAACGCCGCCAGCCACTCCAGGGCGGTCGCGTCCGTGGACCGGAAGCCGATGGCCACGGCGACGGCGCCCACGAGGACCACGCTGGCGATCGACTGCAGCACGCTGCCGACGACGTGCCCGACGAGCACCGAAGGGCGGTGGATCGCCATCGTGCGGAAGCGGGCGATGATGCCCTCGGTCATGTCGTTGGAGACGGACACCGCGGTGCCGATGGTGGTGCTGCCGATGGTCATCAGCAGGAGGCCCGGGACGAGGTAGGCGATGTATGCGGAGCGGTCGCCGCCGCCGATGCCCGCGCTCATCGTGTCGCCGAAGACGTAGACGAAGAGCAGCAGCAGCATGATCGGGGTGAGCAGGAGGTTCAGGGTGAGGGAGGGGTAGCGGCGCGCGTGCAGGAGGTTGCGGCGCAGCATCGTGGACGAGTCGCGTACGGCGAGGGCGAGGGAGCTCATCGGACAGCCTCCTTCGGCTGGTTCGGCTGGTTCGGCTGGTTCGGCTGAGTGGTGCCGGTCAGGGCGAAGAACACGTCGTCGAGGTCGGGGGTGTGCACGGTCAGCTCGTCCGCCTCGATGCCGGCGGAGTCCAGCCGGTCGAGGAGGGAGCGCAGTTCGCGCTGGCTGCCGTCGCTGGGGATCTGCAGCGTCAGCGCCTCGTCGTCCCCGGTGACCTCGTGCAGCGCGAGCGTGGCGGACCGGTAGGCGGCCGGGTCGCAGAAGCGGAGCCGTACGTGGCCGCCGGGGATCAGTCGCTTGAGCTCCTCGGCGGTGCCCTGGGCGGCGATCCTGCCGTCGTTGAGCAGGGCGATGCGGTCGGCGAGCTCGTCGGCCTCGTCCAGGTACTGGGTGGTGAGGAAGACGGTGACGCCGCCCGTGACCAGTTCGCGGATGATCTGCCACATGTTGTGGCGGCTGCGCGGGTCGAGGCCGGTGGTCGGCTCGTCGAGGAAGATGATCCGCGGGCTTCCGACCAGGGTCATGGCGATGTCCAGGCGGCGCTTCATGCCGCCGGAGTAGGTGGAGGCGGGCTTCTTCGCGGCCTCGACCAGGTCGAAGCGCTCCAGCAGCTCGGCGGCGACCCGCCGCCCCTCACGCTTGGACAGGTGGTGCAGGTCCGCCATGAGGAGCATGTTCTCCTCGCCGGTGATCAGGCCGTCGACGGCGGAGAACTGTCCGGTGACACCGATCGCGGCGCGCACCGCCTGCGGGTCGGTGGCCAGGTCGTGGCCGCCGATGTGGATGCTGCCGGTGCCCGGGTCGGCGGAGACGAGGGTGGAGAGGATCTTCACGGCGGTGGTCTTGCCGGCGCCGTTCGGACCCAGCAGGGAGAAGACCGTTCCTTCGGGGACGGCCAGGTCGATGCCGTCGAGCACGACGTTGTCGCCGTACGACTTGCGCAGCCCGTTCGCCGCGATGGCCAGGTTGGTCATGGTGGGTGCTCCTTCAGAGGCTGCGGGCGGCGGTTTAGAGGCTTCGGGCGGCGATGTCGCCGTACGAGGTGGTCGCGTGGATGTTCAGACCGGCGGAGGCCCCGTCGGTGTTCTTGAGCGCGTTGTGGATCCGGCCGTGGGAGGTGCCGGCGTCCAGGGAGGCGGAGACCCCGCGGGCGGCGCCGACCGACACGTTGCCGGCCAGGGTGCGCAGTTCGACCGTGCCGTGCACGGCCTCGGTGATGCTGATGTCGCCCTTTTGGGTGCTGATCTGCGCGGGGCCGCCCAGGCGGCCGACCGCGACGTCACCGGCGAGGAGGACGAGGCGGGCGCTCGCGGTCTCGTCGAGCTTGACCGAGCCCTGCGCGCCCTCGAAGGTGACGTCGCCGAGCCGTCCGACGCCCCGGAGCTCGGCGCTGGCCGCCTTCGCCTCGACGCGGGAGCCGGCGGGCAGCTGGACGGTCACCTCGACGTACCCGGAGCTGCCGAGGATCCGGTTCTTCGCCGGCAGGGCCCCGATCCGCAGGACGCCGTCGCCGTACTCGACGGTGGTCTGCTCCGCCGCCTTCACGTCGCGGGTCTTCGAGGCGTCCGCCGGAAGGACCTCGACGGTGGTGTCGGCCCGGTCGGCGGCGATGAACCGGATGCGTCCCGCGGGGATGTCGAGGACGGCGGAGACCGGAGCGGGGGTGTGGAACTTCTGCATGGTGCTTTCCTTCGGCTCGTTTTTTCTGATGCCCGAAAGCTACGTTGCATTCAAAGATCCTTCAACAGGTTCGTTGCACGCGAAAGCAATAACCGCAGGTGAAGGCCGTCAAATGGTTGCAATGGTCTTCGCGCTTAACGCAACGATGCAGCCAGTACGTTGCAATGAACTAAGAGTGAACGCTATGCTTGAGGCATCAGGGAAGCCACGAAGGGAGACCGCGATGCCGGGAGGCAGGCTCACCCAGCAGGAGCGCCAGCAGATCGCACTGGGGCTGGCCGACGACCTCGCCTACGCGGAGATCGCCAGACGCCTCGACCGCCCCACCTCGACGATCACGCGTGAGGTGATGCGCAACGGCGGCCCCACCGCCTACCGCGCCGACCTGGCCCACCGCGCCACCGAGCGCCGCGCCCACCGGCGCAAGGCCGCGTCCCCGGGGGCTCAGGCGCCCCCACAGTCCGACGGACGCGACGCCGAGGCCGTGCGCGAGTACGAGGAGATGATGACCACCGTCTTCATGCAGTCGGGCCTGCCCAAGATGATGTCCCGGGTGCTGACCTGCCTCTACACCACCGACTCGGGCAGCCTCACCGCGTCCGAACTCGTCCAGCGCCTCCAGGTCAGCCCGGCGTCCATCTCCAAAGCGATCGCGTTCCTCGAAAGCCAGGACCTCGTCCGCCGGGCACGCGACGAACGCCGCCGCGAGCGCTACGTCGTCGACGACGACCTCTGGTACCAGTCGATGGTGGCCAGCGCCCGGTCCACCGCCCAGCTCGTCGAGACCGCACGCCACGGCGCAGGCGTCCTCGGCCCCGGCACCCCCGCCGCCGTCCGCCTCGAGAACGTCGCCCGCTTCCTCGACTTCGTCGGCGAGAGCCTCATCCGCGCGGCGGAGCAGGCCCGCGAGGTCCTCTACACGAAACCCGAAACGACCTCGGGCGACACCGCGGGAGCCTAAGCGGTCTCGGCGAGGACGGCCCGGCTCCGGCCGGTCGATCAGGGGCGGTTACCGGCCATGATCGGACGGAAGGGTGCCGTCCGGGCGCGGGCTCCTGGGACACTGCGCCGGGTGGAATCGGTGAACAGCAGCATCTCCGGCGGCACATTCAACGGCCCGGTCTTCATGGGCCGCGACCCCCGGATGTTCCAGCATGGCTCCATGGCCCAGCCCGCGCCCGACCACCCCGAACCCGTGCCCCGCATGCTGCCCTTCGGCCCGGACGGGTTCGTCGACCGCGAGGCCCCGCGCGCCCGGCTGGACGAGCTGCTCGCCGGACGCGACGGCCAGGGCGCGCCCCTGCTGGTGCTGCTGCACGGCACGCTCGGCGTCGGCAAGACCGGGCTGGTGCTGCACTGGGCACAGCAGCGCAAGGACGACTTCCCCGGCGGGGTCTTCTACGCCGACATGAGCCCCCAGGGCCTCGGGGGCGCGGCCGAGACCGCCGCCGTGCTGGAGTCCTTCATCGGGGTGCTCGGCACCCCGCGCGCCGAACTGCCCTCGACCGTCGACGGGTTGGCCGGCCGGTTCCGCAGCCTGACCGCCGGCCGGCCCTCGCTGGTGCTCCTCGACGGGGTCGTCTCCGCGAGCCAGGTGCGCCGGCTGCTCCCCGGCCACCCCGGCAGCATGGTGGTGCTGACCAGCCGGTTCCGCCTCGGTGCCTTCGAGGGGGAGGAGCGCGACGGGCGGCTGCCGGTGCGGCTCGTCGTACCGGAGCTGGACGAGGAGGCCTGCGCCGAGCTGTTCCGCGCCGTCGCGGGGGACGACGTACCGGGCGGGGAGGCGCTGCGCACGGTGCTGCGGGCCTCGGCCGGGCTGCCGTACGTGGTGCGCATCGCCGCCGCGCGGGCGGCCGATCCGATGTTCGACGGGGTCGAGGGGCTGGCGGCCCGCATCGCCCGGGAGAACATCCTGGAGGCGCTCGACATGCCCCGACGGCTCTTCGACCTCGCGTACGAGGCGCTCGACCCGGAAGTCCAGCGCGGATTCCGCCTCCTCGGGGCCCATCCCACGCCCGAGTTCGCCGACGCCTTCCTCGACGAGCTGGCGCCCGGGGTGCGGGGACCGCTGTACGCGGCCGGGCTGCTGGAGCGCTCCGGGCCCGGGCGTTCCCGCCTGAACGGCGTGCTGCACGGGCACGCGCAGATCCTGGCCGGCGCCGACCCCGGGTCGCGGGGCGCCCTGGAGCGCGTCATCGACTGGTACCTGCGCCGGGCGGGCGCGGCCGAGCTGTCCCTGTCCTCGCGCTGGCGCGCGGGCCCCCTCTTCGCCGAACCCGACGCGCTGAGCGGGGTGTTCGCCGACCGGGCGGAGGCGCTCAGGGCGCTGGAAGCGGACCGGAACAACCTGGTGGCCGTCGCCGAGCTGCGCGAGATCGAGCCCGCGCGGCTCTGCCAGCTCACCGAGGCGGTCCACGCGATGTTCCTCGCCCGGGGCCACCACACCCTGTGGATCCGCATCGCCCGGCTCGCCCTCGACGCCGCCCGCCGGGACGCCGAAACCGGCGGGCTGATGCTCGCCCGCATGCACTTCGAGCTGGCCTTCGCCCTCAACGACCGGGGCTCGGCGGAGGACTTGGAGGAGGCGCTCCTGCACTACGGCGCCGCCCGCGAGAGCGCCCGCCGGATCGGCCACGAACGCACCGAGTCCTCCGCCCTGGAGGGCCTCGGCCGGATCGCGACCGCCCAGGGTCTCCCGCAGGCGGCCATGGAGCTGTACGGGCAGGCCCTGGCGGCCCTCGGCCGCCTGGAACACCCGCGCGGGCGAGCCCTGTTGGAGTACCACCAGGGCAACGCGGCCAGCGCCGCCGGACAGCACGAGCAGGCCGTCCGGCACCTCGCGCAGGCCCTGCGCGGGTTCCAGGGGCTGGCCGTACCCGACACCGGGAACGCCGCGAAGACCCGGCTGCGCTACGCCACGGCCCGCCTCGCCGCCGGCTGCCCCGAGGACGCGGTCGAGCCGCTGGCGCTGGCCCTGGAGGCCTTCGCCGAGCCCTCGCTCAACCGGGCCGACGCCGTGCTCGTACGGGGAGACGTACGCGGGGCCCTCGGTGACCCGGAGGCCGCCCGGGCCGACTGGGAGGCGGCCCTGGGGCTGTACGAGTCACTGCGCAGCATCCGGGCCGAGGAGGCCCGCATCCGCCTGGCCGGCAGCGCCCCCGGCGCCGGGGGCCCGCGGCCCCCCGGGCAGGGTGAGCCGCAGGGTTGAGGTCGCGCCACCGGCCCGCAGGGTGAACCCGCCCTCCGGGTCGAGGCCTTCGCCCAGCAGCGCCAGCAGGGCCGAGGCGGCGAGCGCCGGCTCGGCATCGGCCGGCACCCCGAACTGCCGCCCGCCGCGCAGCACCAGCCGCCCGGCCCGCCGGGCCCCGGGGCCGGCCCCGAGCACCACCAGAGCGCAATCGGGGTTCCGGGCGAACACCTCCGCCGGGTCCGCGTCCGGCCGCGCCACCAGCACATCGGCGAGCCCCCGCAGCCGCGGATCCGGCTCGGCGGCGTCGGCCAGCACGTGCACGTCGGCGCCGAGGTGGGCGGCCGCGCGGCCCTGGAGCTCGGCCGGGTGGCGGCTTACCCGCACCTCCCGGCCGCGGACGCGGGTGTCGACGTACAGCGCGGGGCTCAACGGGCTCCGCGCGGCTACCGGTTCGGGCACGGCGACGGGTCGCGGCAGGACGGGGTAGTCCGGCTCGGGAAGGTTCAGGTGCCGGTAGCACAGGGCGCGCAGCAGGGTGAGCGCGCGGCCGGGCCGCGAGGTGATCCGGGCCGCGGCCCCGGGGAGGGCGACGGCCCGCGCGAGCTGCTCGGCCAGCGGGCGGACCGGGTCCACGCGGGGCAGGCGCCCGCCGAGCCAGGCCATGGGGGAGCCGGGGGCGACGGTGCCCTCGTCGAAGGCGGCGAGCAGTCCGGGCAGCCCGCGCGCGGCGGCGTACAGGCTGAGGGAGCCGTGGTCCCCCACGAAGGCGTCGGCGGCGCAGATCGCGGCCTTCCACGTCTCGCCGGCGGGCTGCGGCAGGATCAGCCCGGCCCGGCGGGCGCGCTCCAGCCATTGGCGGATCTGGAATCCGCCGTGTGCGTACCAGGCATTGGGGTGGACGGCCGCCACGACCCGGAATTCGTCGTACGGCAATTCGGCGAGGGCTCGTTCCACGAAGTCGATGGCGGAGCCGAGGACGGAATGTTCGGACCAGGTGGAGGTGATCAGCAGGAGTTTCTGTTCCGGCCGGATTCCGAGGGCCGCGCGGTAATCCGTACGGAAGGGGGCGGAGGCGTCGAGCTGGTCCGCACAGGGGTCTCCGACGACGTGGGCGTACGGGAGGGCCTCGGGGCAGTCGCGCGCCAGGCGGGAACGCTGCTCGTCGTGCGAGAGCACGATGGCGGACGGGACCACTTCACCGTCGTGGAGCAGCCACTCGGGCGACAGCCCGAAAGCCCCTGTCCCGGTCCCTGCCCCGACCTCGACCCCTGCCCCGGATTCCGGATTCCGGATTCCGGATTCCGGATTCCCGCTGAGCTTTTTATTGTATCCGGCGCCGTGTGGGGTGCCAATGAGCGGTGCGGAGATGTCCTCCAGATTTCCACCGCGGCTGGTGCTCACCGCGAGGTCGAATTCCTCCCGCAGAGCGCTCTGCCAGGGCAGGAAGAACAGTCCGTGCGCGGAGACGAATTCGGGTATGCCGTCCTCGAAGACCGACGACCCGGTGCACGTGAACACCACCCGGACCCGCGGATCCCCCTCGAAGACGGCGAGCACGTCGAGCAGTCGCGTCGCGGAGGTGACGTTGTGGATGACGCCCAGGACCGTGCGCTCGGCGGGCACCGTGAGCCACCTCCGGGCCGGCAGCGCCCGCTCCGTCCGCACACACACCACCGCTTTCCCGATCCGTGCCCGCCGCGGCCACCCTACGGCTAGCGTGGCCCACATGGATGTTGCGGCACTGGTGACGGCGGGTGCGACGACGATCGTCGGCCTCATGGCCTCGGACGCCTGGACCTACGCGAGCGGACGCTTCGCCCGCCTCCTCGGCCGGCCGGACCCGGACGGGGCGGCGGCGCAGGCCGAGCTCCAGCTCCGCGCCTCCCGGGCCGAGCTGCTCGTCGCCCGCGCCGACGGCGACGAGGCCGCCGCGGCCCGTGTCGAGGAAGACTGGCGCGACCGGCTGCGGACCGCGCTGGAGAACGACCCGGCGGCCGTACGCGAACTCACCGAACTGCTCGACGACGTGAACCCGGACTGGCGCGCGGCCTCGACGGTCTCCGTCCAGAACACCACCACCACGATCAGCGGCGGCACCTTCAACGCGCAGGTCCTCCAGGGCCGCGACTACACCGCCACCTTCAACAGCCAACCGCCGCAGGGAACTTAGCGCTTAGCGCCCGCTGGCCGGAGGTGTAGACGTGGTGCCTCACGGCCGCGTGACGCGCACCTGGTAGCTCCCGTTGCGCAGCTCGCCGACGACCGAGATGCCGATGCCCGCCTTCTCGTCGGTGAAGGTCTCGCCCGGCCGGAACGGCGCGTCCGAGAGCTCCGCGTGCACGTTGGGCCGCCGCGTGCAGCCGCCGCTCGCGCTCGCGCTGTCGGAGACGATGACGGGGCCGCGCCCGGTGTCGACGTCGGAGTCCACCTTGTAGATGAGCACGCCCGGCTTGCAGACGGCTTCGTCGTTCCCGGCCCGGGTGCGTACCTCCACCGCGTAGCCGGCGCTCTCCGACAGCGGGACGAAGGCCAGCTTGGTGCCGCCCGTGACCGCCAGCGGGGACAGGACGTGGTCGCTGACGCCGGACTTTCCGGCGCAGCTGATCTGGGAGGCGTCGAGCCAGCCCAGCTTCCACTTGTGCCAGCCCAGCAGGTCGTTGTTGGCGCCCCAGTCCTCGCTCATGATGTCCCAGTGGCCCACCGAGCCCCCGCCGTCGGCGGTGTACAGGTCGGGCAGGCCGAAGACGTGCCCGTTCTCGTGCGGGAGCACCCGGTAGCCGGTCTCCCGGTAGGAGCCCGAGCCGTCGTCCTGCCGGCTGTAGACGAAGGACGTGTTGGCGAGCGGCACCCCGTCCGCCATGGGCGCCTCGCTGTTGCCGGAAAACGTCACCGAGAGCACGGTGTCGAGCGCCGAGGGTCCGGCGTTCGGTGTGATCAGGATGTTGATCAGGTCGTACCGGGAGAAATCGACCTCGCTGTCGGCGGCCTTCACCATGTGCTCGACGAGCTGCCGGTAGCCGGGCTCGTACGGGGAGCCGCGCTCGATCCCGTACGCCGCGAACGGCATCGGCATCCGCAGCCAGTTCCTTATCGGGGCTTCGGCGCGGTAGCTGAGCCGGCCGTAGGAGCTGGTGCGGAACCAGTCGGAGGTCTGCGGGAAGAACTCCGCCAGCCGGTCGGTGGCCGCGCCCTCCCCCTTGGCGTCGGGGAAGTCGATCATCAGGTTGAGTGCGCGGACCTCGCCGGTCGAGCGCGCGTACCCGGGTGGGGTCGGCAGACCCTCGGACATCTGTACGCCCATCGTGCCGGCGATGCGGCAGGGTGCGAGCGCCGATTCGGCGGTGGCGGCGACGGGGCCGGCCGCCGAGTGGGTACCGGTGGACATCCCCGCGCTCGCCGTCGCCGTGACGCCGAGGGCCAGCGCGGTGAGGCCGATGTAGGCGCTGGTGCGACGTGATGTGCGTATCCGGTGGCGCGTCTGCGGCATGGAGACCGGCCTTCGGGTCCGCGGCAGCCGGCCGGGCCCGGTCTGCGCTCTGTGCGATCACCCTCCGACGGCTGCGGCGCGCCCGCGCGCCGGGAGCGTCCAAACGGGATGGAACGGGCAGCCGAGGATGTGATCCAGGTCACACGGGAGAGTGAAATAACCGGGGAGGTGATCCCCGTTTGAACTTGAGTCCCGCTAGAACCGGGGACCGGCTCCCCGCTTGGAGCCGCCGCAATTCTTGAAGCATTCCGCAATTTCTTTGAAGCAGCCGTACGAGTCCCAGTGCCAGGGAGGCCCCGGAATGAAGCGCCCCGCCACGATCGCCGCGGAGGCGGAGGAGGCCAAGGTGCCGCGTCCGCGCGCCGACGCCGTCCGCAACCGGGAGCGCATCCTGGGTGCGGCGCGCGAGGTGTTCGTGGAGTTCGGCGCCACCGCCCCCCTCGACGAGATCGCCCGCCGGGCCGGCATCGGCAATGCCACGCTCTACCGGCACTTCCCCGACCGGGCCGCCCTCGTCCACCACGTCGTGCTGTTCGTGATGGACCGGGTCACCACCCACGCGCGGGACGCGCTGCGGGAGGAGCCGGACGCCTTCGCCGCGCTGTGCCGGTTCGCGCACGCGGCGGCGGACGAGCGGATCGGCGCCCTGTGTCCCATGCTCGAAGGCCGCTTCGACCACGACCACCCCGAACTGGACGCCGTACGTGCCGAGTTGGACGAGGCCACCGTGGAGCTGCTGGCCGCGGGCCAGACCTCGGGGCTGATCCGCACGGACATCGGCGCCGGTGACCTGGTGATCGCCATGGCCCAGCTCGCGCGGCCCCTGCCGGGCACCGGTTGCTTCGAGGTGGACCCCTTCGTCCACCGCCATCTCCAGCTGCTCCTCGACGGGTTGAGGGCTCCGGCCCGCTCCGAGCTGCCCGGCTCCCCGGCCACCCTGGAGGACCTGAGGCGGAAAACCATGTGACGGCCCGGGTCGGCCCGGGCCGGCCCGGGCCGCGCCCGATGAGCGTCGCAGAAGCCTTTTAGCATCCTTTTCAGTCATTTCGCACCATGGAGTGGGTACCCCCATGTCAAAAACAGCCGCGAATCCGCCGCTGACGCTGACTTCCGCTGATCCCAGTCGCTGGAAGGCCCTCGTCTTCATAGCCCTGGCCCAGCTGATGGTCGTCCTCGACGCCACCATCGTGAACATCGCCCTGCCCTCCGCCCAGACCGACCTCGGCATCTCCGACGGCAACCGGCAGTGGGTCATCACCGCGTACGCGCTGGCCTTCGGCGGACTGCTCCTCTTCGGCGGCCGCATCGCCGACAAGTGGGGCCGCAAGAACGCCTTCGTCACCGGTCTGGCCGGCTTCGCCCTGGCCTCCGCGCTGGGCGGCGCCGCCACCAGCGAGGCGATGATGCTGGGCGCCCGCGCCCTCCAGGGCGCCTTCGGGGCCCTGCTCGCGCCGGCCGCGCTGTCGCTGCTGGCCGTCATGTTCACCGACGCCAAGGAGCGGGCCAAGGCCTTCGGCATCTACGGTGCGATCGCCGGTGGCGGTGGCGCCGTGGGCCTGATCCTCGGCGGCTTCCTCACCGAGTACCTGAACTGGCGCTGGACCTTCTTCGTCAACATCCCGTTCGCGATCGTCGCGGCCGCGGGTGCCTGGCTGGTCATCCGCGAGCCGGCCGGCGGCCGCAACCGCGCCCCGCTCGACATCCCCGGCGTGGTCCTCTCCACGCTCGGCCTGGTCGCGCTGGTCTACGGCTTCACCCGCGCCGAGTCCGCCGGCTGGTCGGACGCCGTGACCGTGGGCATGTTCGTCGCTTCGGTGGCGCTGCTGGCGGCCTTCGTGTTCGTCGAGTCCAAGGTCAAGTCCCCGCTGCTGCCGCTGCGCGTCCTGCTGGAGCGCAACCGCGGCGGTGTCTACCTCTCGCTCGGCCTGGCCGTCATCTCGATGTTCGGGCTGTTCCTCTTCCTCACCTACTACCTCCAGGTCGTGAAGGGCTTCTCGCCCGTCAAGACCGGCTTCGCCTTCCTCCCGATGATCGCGGGCATGATCACGGGCTCCACCCAGATCGGCGCCCGCCTGATGACGCGGGTCGCGCCGCGCCTGCTGATGGGCCCGGGCTTCATGCTCGCCGCCACCGGCATGCTGCTGCTGACCCAGCTCGAGGTCGGGTCCTCGTACCCCGCGCTGATCCTGCCGGCGCAGCTGCTGCTGGGCCTCGGCATGGGTACGGCCTTCATGCCGGCCATGTCCCTGGCCACCCACGGGGTGAACCCGGCCGACGCCGGTGTCGCCTCCGCGATGGTCAACACCTCGCAGCAGGTCGGCGGCGCCATCGGCACCGCGCTGCTGAACACGATCGCCGCCTCGGCGACCACCGCGTACCTCACCGACCACGCGGCCGCTGCCGCCGCGGGCGGTCCGGCCGCCAAGCTGATCCAGGCCCAGGCCATGGTCGAGGGCTACGCCTCCGCCATCTGGTGGGCGGTCGGCATCCTGGTCGCCAGCTCGGTCATCGCGCTGACGCTGATCACCACGGGCCGTCCGGGCGCCGGCAGTCCGGTCGCCTCCGGCGACGGTGAGGGCGCGGAGGCCGAGTTCAGGGTTCCGGTGGTCGCCCACTGACCCGGCCGACCGGGCGGGCTCCGGGTACCGGGAATGACTGATGACCCCGCGTCGTTCAAATTTGAACGACGCGGGGTTAGTCTTTTGGTACGCCGGCCCCGCACCCACGATTGGAGCGCCCCGTGACGACCGAAACCACCGAGACGGCCGATCGGCTCCGCACCGGGACCCGCATGCCGGCCCTCTACCTCAGCCACGGCGCCCCGCCCCTGGCCGACGACCCGGTCTGGCCGGGCGAACTGGCCGCCTGGTCCGCCGCCCTGCCCCGCCCCCGGGCGATCCTGATGGTCTCCGCCCACTGGGAAGAAGCCCCGCTCGCCCTCGGCGCCACCGAGCGGGTCCCGCTGGTCTACGACTTCTGGGGCTTCCCCGAGCACTACTACCGGGTGCGGTACGACGCCCCGGGCGCCCCGGGGCTGGCCGCCTCGGTGCGGGCCCTCCTGAAGGCCCCGGGCACCCCCGTCCAGGACATCCCCGACCGGGGCCTGGACCACGGCGCGTACGTCCCGCTCGTGGAGATGTTCCCCGGGGCCGACATACCGGTCCTGCAGATCTCCATGCCGACGCTGGACCCGCGCCGCCTGATGGACATCGGCCGCAGGCTGGCCCCGCTGCGCGACGAGGGCGTACTGATCGTGGGCAGCGGTTTCTTCACGCACAACCTGGCCGCGCTGCGCCACACCGGACCGGGCGTCCCGTCCTGGTCCGCCGAATTCGACGCGTGGGGCCACGAGGCACTGGCGTCCGGCGACCTGGACTCCCTGCTCGACTTCGAGGCCAAATCCCCGTCGGGCCGCCTGGCCCACCCCCGCACGGAACACTTCGCCCCGCTGTTCGTGACCCTGGGCGCGGCGGAGGCCTCCGGCGACCTCTCCGCCCGCCGCGACACGGTGGACGGCTTCTGGATGGGCCTCTCGAAGCGCTCCTTCCAGTTCGGCTAGTGCCGGGGCCGGGTCACCACCTCGGCCGGCCGGGTGATCCGGGTCCCGCAGGCAACCAACGGCCGATGGGGGCCGTCTTCAGGGCGGGAGCGCAGCCACGAGCGGTGCTGTTCCGGGGTGACGGCGACCGTGTCGAAGGTGACGGCGGTCTCACGGACGTCTTGGCCGCAGGCGTCCGAGATGGCCTCCAGGCCGGCCTCCATTCCGGGTCTGACCTGCACGTCTCCCGGGTCTGACAGCATTCTGCCTCCCCTGGGGGCCGGGCAGGATACTGCAAGATCTCGAAAAAGAGGGAGCACTGTGGGAATTCTGTCCCGATTCCAGTCGTTGTTTCCTTCGGAAGCGGGCACTCGGGAGAGTGTCCGGGGACGCGTCGGCCGAGCAGGAGGCGTGTCCGGCAGCCGCACCGCGACCGAACTCATCGCAAGGGAGCACGCATGGCAACCCGCGCCGTCGCCCGTCGTCAGTCCTCGAGCAGTGCCCGCGCCGTGGGCGGGGAGATCGCAGACCGCGACCTGGTCGGGATGTACCTGGACGAGATCGCGCGCACCCCGCTGCTCGACGCCGCCAAGGAAGTGGAGCTCTCGCAGATCATCGAGGCGGGCGTGTACGCCCAGCAGATCCTCGACGGGGCGATAGAGCGCAAGGGGAAGACGCCCGCGCGCGAGGAGCTGGAGGCGCTGGCCGCCGAGGGCGAGCGGGCCAAGGAGGTCTTCATCCGCTCCAACCTCCGCCTGGTCGTCGCCGTCGCCCGCCGCTACCCGCGCAGCGGTCTGCCCCTCCTCGACCTCATCCAGGAGGGCAATGCCGGCCTGGTCCGCGCGGTCGAGAAGTTCGACTACGCCAAGGGCTTCAAGTTCTCCACGTACGCCACGTGGTGGATCCGCCAGGCCATCACCCGCTCCATCGCCGACCAGTCCCGCACCATCCGCCTCCCCGTCCACCTGGTGGAGGAGCTCGGCCGGATCCGCCGGATCCAGCGCGAGTTCAACCGGGAGAACGGCCGGGACCCGGAGCACGCCGAGATCGCCGCCGAGCTGGACTCGACGGAGAAGCGCGTGGGCGACGTACTGGACTGGGCGCGCGACCCGGTCAGCCTGAACATGGCCGTGGACGACGAGGGCGAGACGCAGTTCGGCGACCTGCTGGAGGACACCTCGGCGATCTCCCCGGAGCAGTCCGTGCTCTCGCTGCTGCGCAGCGAGGAGCTGGAGGACCTCCTGGGCAAGCTGGACCAGCGCACTGCGTCGATCATCAAGATGCGGTACGGGATCGAGGACGGCCGCGAGCGGACGCTGACGGAGGTCGGCAAGCAGCACGGCCTGACCCGTGAGCGCATCCGCCAGATCGAGAAGCACGCGCTGCTGGAGCTGAAGAAGATGGCGCGCGACACGGGTTTCGACGCCGTGGCCTGACGCGGCCTGCCCCCCCCAGAACGAGCCCCGGCACCTATCCCCCCCAGGTGCCGGGGCTCCCCCTTGCCGGAAAAAGCGGCAGCAGCCAGATCCAGCCCCGCCGGCGTTCGAGGCGCGGGGTCCGGGGCGGAGCCCCGGTCACGGCGCCGCGGCCGACGTGAGGCGCGCGGCCAGCGCACGAGCGGCGGCCGTCAGGAAGTCCGGCCCGTGCACGGTGAACGGCAGTCCCGTCAGGGCCAGCCGCGCCGCGAGCCACTCCGGCGCCTCGCCGCTGTCGAAGCGGGCCCGCGCGCCGCCCCCGGGCTCGGCCACCGCCTCCTCGCGCAGCCACCCCGGCAGCTCCGCCAGGGCCGCCGCGAAGGAGACGTCCACCGGGTACCGGTCGCCGCCCCGCAGCCCCCGCCGTACGAACGTCACCGCGTCCACCGGCAGCTCCCGCGCCACGAACCGGGCCCCCGTCGCGAAGGCGTCCGCCACCCGGTCCACCCGGAACGTCCGCCAGTCCTCGCGCTCCAGGTCGTACGCGACGAGGTACCACCGGCTCCCCGCGCTCACCAGCCGGTACGGCTCCACCAGCCGTCGCGACTCCACCCCGTCCCGCGCCCGGTAGGCGAACCGCAGCCGCTCCGGCCCCGCCACCGCCGAGGCCATGACCGTCAGCGTCCGCGGGTCCACGCTCGGCCCGTCCCCGCGGGTCAGCGCGACCGTGGCCGACTGCAGCGCGCCCACCCGGTGCCGCAGCCGCCCCGGCAGGACCTGTTCCAGCTTCGCGAGGGCCCGTACGGAGGCCTCCTCGACCCCCTCGATCGCGTGCCCGGCGCCCGCCCGCAGGCCCACCGCGATGGCCACCGCCTCCTCGTCGTCCAGCAGCAGCGGCGGCATCGCGGCCCCGGCCACCAGCCGGTAGCCGCCCTCGGCGCCCAGCGTGGCCTCCACCGGGTACCCGAGGTCTCGTAGCCGGTCGATGTCGCGCCGGATCGTGCGGGCGCTCACCCGCAGCCGCTCCGCCAGTTCGCTGCCGGGCCACTCGCGCGGGGTCTGGAGGAGGGACAGCAGGGAGAGCAGCCGGGCCGGGGTATCCGTCATGTCATCAAGGCTGCCAGCCAAATAGGACACGGACTGACCTATATGGCGTCTAGGTTTCTCTCCATGAGCACCGAGACACCCCAGACATCGCCCGAAAGAGAGAACGGGCCCGTGCAAGAAGAGCGGAACGACACAGCCACCCCAACCGCCGACCGCCGCCGTTGGCTGGCGCTCGCCATCGTGATGACCGCGGCCTTCATGGACCTGGTCGACGTCACGATCGTCAACATCGCGATACCCCGCATGCGCGAGGACCTCGGGGCCTCCACCAGCGCCATTCAGTGGATCACCGCCGGCTACGCGCTCGCGTTCGCCGCCGGCCTGATCACGGGCGGCCGTCTCGGTGACATCTACGGCCGCAAGCGCCTGTTCCTCATCGGCATCTCCGGCTTCACCGTCGCCTCGCTGCTCTGCGGCATCGCGCCCGACCCGGACGTGCTCGTCGCCTCCCGGATCCTGCAGGGCGGCATGGCGGCCATGATGGTCCCGCAGGTGCTGGCGATCATCCACGTCACCTTCCCGCCGCACGAGCGCGGCAAGGTCTTCGGCATGTTCGGCGCGATCGTGGGTCTCGGCGCCGTCTCGGGCCCGATGCTCGGCGCGCTGCTGACCGAGTGGAACATCCTCGGTCTCGAATGGCGCCCGATCTTCCTGATCAACCTGCCCGTCGGCATCGCCGGCGTGCTTCTGGGCCGCAAGTTCATCAGCGAGTCCAAGGCACCCAAGGCCCTGCGCCTCGACCTGGTCGGCGTCGTGCTCGCCACGCTGGGCCTGGTCATGCTGATCTTCCCGCTCACCCACGGCCGGGAGAACGACTGGCCGCTGTGGGGCTTCCTGTGCATGGGCGCGGTGCCGTTCGTCTTCGCGGGCTTCATCGCCTACGAGAAGTACAAGATCAAGAAGGACGGCTCCCCGCTGGTCGAGCTCTCCCTCTTCAAGGTCAAGAGCTTCGCGGGCGGTGTCGCCGTCCAGCTGACCTTCGGCATCGCGACCGGCATCTTCTTCCTGGTGTGGACGCTCTACATGCAGATGGGCCTCGGCTGGAGCGCCCTGAAGTCCGGCGCGACGGGCATCCCCTTCTCCCTGGCCGTCTCGGCGGCCGCGGGCATCTCGGTCCAAAAGCTCGTACCGCGCTTCGGTCGCAAGGTGCTGCAGGGCGGCGCCCTGGTCATGGCCGCGGGCCTGCTCCTCTACATCTGGGAGTCCGAGCACTACGGCACGGAGATCACCTCCTGGCAGATGGCGGCCCCGCTGGTCCTGATGGGCCTCGGCATGGGGCTGATCATCGCGCCGCTGACCGACACCGTGCTGTCCGAGGTGCCGCGCGAGCACGCCGGATCGGCCTCCGGCCTGATCAACACCACCGGCCAGATGGGCAACGCGCTGGGCCTCGCCCTGACCTCCGTCGTCTACTTCGGGATGATCGACAAGGACGTGCTCTTCGGGCCGCCGTACGTGGAGGCCTTCCGCACCGCGCTGTGGTGGGTCGTGGCCGTACTGGTCGTGATCTTCGCGGTGATGTTCGTGCTGCCGCGCAAGGCGATCCCGATGGACCAGCGCGAGGGCGGCACGGCGCACGCGCCGGAGCCGGTGGCGGAGAAGGTCCCGGTCGGGTAGCTCCTGCACAGGTGGCCCTGACGGCCTGACGGGCATGTCCGCTTCTGTTGGCGGGCATGCCCGTTTGCTTTGTTTTTGCTCCGGGTGGGCGTACGGTGGGAGAGAATCCACAAAGTCGGGCATCGAACGGACTTAAACCCACATGTACGCACCGGAGCGCCAGCAAGAGATCCTCCGCCTCGCCCACGAGGCGGGCCGGGTCGACGTACTCTCCCTCGCCGACCGCTTCCAGGTCACCTCCGAGACCGTACGCCGCGACCTCAAGGCCCTCGACCGCGCCGGGCTCGTCCGCCGGGTGCACGGCGGCGCCATCCCGGCCGGCCGCCTCGGCTTCGAGCCCGACCTCACCGAGCGCGAGGCCACCGCCGCCGACGAGAAGGACCGCATCGCGGCCGCCGCCCTGGCGGAGCTCCCCGAGGGCGGCAGCGTCATCCTCGACGCGGGCAGCACCGTCGCCCGCCTCGCGGCGGCCATCCCCCTGGAATCCGCGCTCACGGTGGTCACCCACGCGCTGCCCGTCGCCGCCCGGCTCGCCGACCACACCGCCGTCGACCTCCACCTCGTCGGCGGCCGGGTCCGCCACCGCACCCGCGCCGCGGTCGACGCGTGGGCGCTGCGCGCGTACGCCGAGGTCCGCGCCGACGTGCTCTTCCTCGCGACGAACGGCTTCTCGGCGCAGGGCGGCCTCACCACCCCCGACCTCGCGGAGGCGGCCGTCAAGCGGGCCGCGATGGAAGCCGCCCGCCGGGTCGTCCTCCTCGCCGACTCCGCCAAGGCCGGACAGGAGCACTTCGCCCGCTTCGGCACCTTCGCGGGCGTCGACCTCCTGATCACCGACTCCGGTCTCGACCCCGACGACAAGGCGGCGATCGAGGCCGCCGGTACGGAAGTTGCGCTCGTATGATCCTCACCGTCACCCCCAACCCCTCCCTCGACCGGACCTACGAGGTCCCCTCCCTGGACCGCGGCGCGGTGCTGCGCGCCACCGGTGACCGGGTCGACCCCGGCGGCAAGGGCGTCAACGTCTCCCGCGCGGTGGCCGCCGCGGGCATGCGGACGACGGCGGTCCTGCCGCTCGGCGGCGCCCCGGGCGCGCTGATCGCCGAACTGCTGGACGCACAGGGCGTGGACGTCACCGCCGTCTCGATCGCGGGCCAGACCCGCTCGAACATCTCCGTGGTCGAACCGGACGGCACCCTCACCAAGATCAACGCACCGGGACCCGAACTGACCCCGGCGGAATCGGCGCTCCTCCTCGAAACCGTACGTACCTGCTCCGGCCCGGCCACCTGGATCGCCTGCTGCGGCAGCCTCCCGCGCGGCCTGCGCCCCGAGTGGTACGCCGACCTCGTGACCCGCGCCCACGAAGCGGGCGCCCGGATCGCCCTGGACACCTCGGGCCCGGCGCTGCTCGCGGCGCTCCCCGCCCGCCCGGACGTGATCAAGCCGAACGCCTCGGAGCTCGCCGCAGCGGTGGGCCGCCCGCTGCCCACCCTGGCCGACGTGGTCAAGGCGGCGGAGGAACTGCGCTCGCTGGGCGCGGGCGCGGTGCTGGCCAGCCTCGGCGCGGACGGCCAGCTCCTGGTCTGTGCCGAGGGCACCTTCCACGGCACCGCGCCGGTCTCCCGCGTCCGCAGCGACGTCGGTGCGGGCGACGCCTCCCTGGCCGGCTTCCTGATCGCCGGAGGCAGCGGCCCCCGGGCCCTCGCCTCCGCCCTGGCCCACGGCGCGGCCGCGGTCCAACTCCCCGGCAGCGCCATGCCGACCCCCTCGGACCTGCGCCCCGACGCGGTCCACATCACCCAGGACCTGCCCCTGGACCTCCCTCTGTCCGAAATGAGCGACGAGCGATGAGCCAGATGATCACCTCTGAACTGGTCGACCTCGACCTTTCCGCCGAGTCCAAGGAGGGAGCGGCACGTGCCCTCGCCGAACGGATGGTCTCCCTGGGCCGGGTCACCGACCTGGACGGCTTCCTGGCGGACGTGGCGGCGCGCGAGGCCCAGATGCCGACCGGCCTCGAAGGCGGGATAGGCATCCCGCACTGCCGCTCCGCGCACGTCAGCGCCCCGACCCTGGCCTTCGGCCGCTCGGCCGCGGGCGTGGACTTCGGCGCCCCGGACGGCCCGGCCGACCTGATCTTCCTCATCGCGGCCCCGGCCGGCGCCGACGACGCGCACCTCTCGATCCTCTCCTCCCTGGCCCGCCGCCTGATGCGGCCGGCGTTCGTGGCAGCCCTGCGCGGGGCCGCCTCTGCCGAGGAGGCCGCAGCCCTGGTCGCAGGCGGCGAACCGGGCTCTGCGCGGGGGTCCGGGGGTGGAGCCCCCGGGCGCTTCAGCGTCGTGGCCGTCACGTCCTGTCCCACCGGGATCGCGCACACGTACATGGCCGCCGAGGCACTCCAACGGGCCGCCGCGGAGGCCGGGATCGAGATCGCCGTCGAGACCCAGGGCTCCGCCGGCTTCACCAAGCTCACCCCGCAGGCCATCGCGGCGGCCGACGCCGTCGTCTTCGCCCACGACGTCCCGGTACGGGACAGGGCCCGCTTCGCCGGGAAGCCCACCGTCGACGTCGCCGTCAAGGCCGGCATCAACCGCCCCGCCGAACTCCTCGCCGAGGCCCGTGACAAGGCCGCCCGCGGCGAGGTGGAGAGCCACGCACCCACCCCCGTCGAGCAGGCCGGGGAACCCCAGGACGGCTACGGGGCGCGGCTGCGCACCTGGCTCATGTCGGGCGTCAGGTACTTGCGTCAAGACACTTGGAGAAAGTGCAGGTCAGAGCCTCTATGGATGAAATCTTGGAACGGTGGTCGGCAGAGCAAGCGACCAAAGCCCCCCGTATCCCCCTTGAAGACCTCCGTGACCTGGCGGAGAGTCTGGGGATCGAACTCCCAGAGTGACGTCGCCTCCCAGCACACGGCCCCGGTTCCGCCGCCTAGAACCGGGGCTCTGCCATGTTCAGGGTCCGCTGGCTTCAGCGAGCAACGGGACCCTGACCGGCCCGCTAGTCGTTGATGCGCTTGCGGATGCTCGGAACCATCGGAAGGGCATCGATCGCATCCGGAGCGAACCACTGTGCCCTTCGTCTCGGCCGGCGGCGACGTCGTGGCGCTCCGCATCGAGGTTTGGGCCGCCGCACACGCAGAAGCTGCCCCCCGCCTGGGCGAGGAGCAGCTAGAGGTACTGCGACAGCTCTTTCAGTGAGATGCGCGGAACACCGGCTCCAAGAGTTCGGGATTGAACTGCCCGCTACGGGCCCGCCCCTTCGGGATCGGATGGATGATCACGGCCTGCAGAACGGTCGTTGCGGCCTTCCGCTTCTGCCGCATGTCGAAACCGGCCCACTTCTCGTCACTGAATCCGGCGAGGAAGTTGCGCGCGGCCTGCTCCGTGTAGAAGGCGTTCCGGTCCTCCTGGGACTCGGCGACCTGGCGGTCGTTGTCGTCCTTGAACTCCAGGTACTCGGCGAGATCGAACACGCCTGACTTGTAGTTCTCCTTGATCTCCGCCCTCTTGGCCAGGAGTGCAGCCAACGTCACTTCGCCGTACCACTTCTTCTCGTCGGGCTGCATGGCCGCGAACTGGGCCTTGAGCACCTTCACGACGAGGGCTTCTATGGCCCTGTCCGTGTAGTCGGCGCGTCGGCTGACCTTGTTGCAGCGCGGCTCACCGCACCGGTACCGGTCCTGCTTGTTCGATCCGCTCGGACCGTTGCCCTTCATCTTGGCCAGGCACATGTTCCCCGCCTCATCCACGTGCCCGCACCGCGCGATGTTGGTCAGGAAGGACCGGCGGGTGTCCTCGGCGATGTCTCGGAAGTTCTTCTTGCCCTCACGCAGGACCTTGTCCCGGAAGCGGCTCGAAGCCGTTTCCCCATGCGGGTTGAACCAGACAGGGCACCTCTTCACGAGCAGGAGCCATTCCTCGGGCGTGCACACGGTCTCCCACTTGCCGACGACGGGTTCACCGCTCTTGGGGTCGGTCACCAACTCGCCGTGGATCATCCGGTAGCCGCACAGAGCGGGGTTCGTCAACATGTACTGAACCGGCGTGGTCGCCCACCGGTTGCCCCGAAGCGTCAGATAGCCGCTGTCGTCCAGGAACGTGACGACGGTCGCCCAGTGCTTTCCGGCGAGGGCCAATTCGATGGCGTCGCGCAGAACCCTCGACTCCTTGGCGTCGAGCTTCTCGTTGACCTTCCGGCCGGTGCGGACATCGGCGCCGAGCCATCCGAAGCGGCGTGGGCCTGTCGGGTTGCCCTCCAATGCAAGGTCCCGGACGTTGCGCTTCACGCGGCGCTTGACCCGGACCACCTCACGCTCGCCCATTGCTGATGTGAGGAGTCCCCGCAGCATCTCGGCGTCGCTGTGCACGTCCAGCACGGTCTTTGTGTCGGCGACGGCGTACAGCCCGTTCTTGTCCACGGTGAGGGCCCGGTGCAGCTTCAGGTAGTCCTCGGGGAGACGCACCACACGCTCTTCCTCGACGACGAAGAGCCCTTGGATCGGGTACCCCTCCTCGACGCGGCGGGCCCGAAGGTCCCGGACAAGGCGCAGGAAGGCCGGCCGTTCGATGTCCGGATCAGCCGCGGTGATGTGGTTGTCCGTGTACCGGTAGACGATGGCGCACCCGTGCTGCTCGGCGAACTCGTCGTTGTTGCGGTGCTGGCGGGCGACACCTGCGGCGTCCCGCTTGTCGTTGGTGATGCGAGCGTACGAGCAGCAGGGTTTGCGGCCGTTCAACCACTCCTCGAAGGACAGGCCCTCCGAAAGGGCCTGATGTAGGTCGGGATGTATGAGCCACTTGGATGACGCTTTCACCGCTGCTAACCTCTCGCGACAAGGGCAAGTGTCTGAGCGATAATAGTGCGTCAGCTACATGGTCCCGTTCGTCGCCGCCGGCGGACTGCTCATCGCCCTCGCCTTCGCCATCGGCGGGTACGAGATCAACAACGCGCCCTCCGTGGCCGACCACTTCGTCTGGACGGAGGCCGCCAGCTGGGCCGCTCTCCTCTTCCAGACCGGCGGTCTCGCCTTCGGCTTCCTCGTGCCCGTCCTCGCGGGCTACATCGCGTACGGCATGGCCGACCGGCCCGGCCTCGTACCGGGATTCGTCGGCGGCGCCGTGGCCCTGACCATCAACGCCGGTTTCCTCGGCGGTCTGATCGCCGGTCTCATCGCGGGAGCCACCGTCCTCGCGGTGCAGAAGCTGAACGTCCCCGCGGCGCTCCGCGGGATCATGCCCGTGGTCGTGCTGCCGCTGATCGGGTCGGCCGTCACCGCGTTCCTGATGTTCCTGGTCGTCGGCAAGCCCGTCGCCTCGCTCCAGCAGGCCCTCAGCGACTGGCTGTCCGGCCTCTCCGGGGCCAACGCGATCGTCCTCGGCGTCATCCTCGGCCTGATGATGTGCTTCGACCTCGGCGGTCCGCTCAACAAGGTCGCGTACGCCTTCGCGATCGGCGGCCTCGCCACCCCCAACGAGGGCAGCCTGAAGGTCATGGCCGCCGTGATGGCCGCCGGCATGGTGCCGCCGCTGGCGATGGCGCTGGCCACCACCCTGCGCGGCCGGCTCTTCTCCCGCACCGAGCGGGAGAACGGCAAGGCGGCCTGGTTCCTCGGCGCCTCCTTCATCAGCGAGGGCGCCATTCCCTTCGCCGCGGCCGACCCGCTCCGGGTCATCCCGGCCTGCATGGTCGGCGGCGCGGTCACCGGCGCCCTCTCGATGGCCTTCGAGTGCACCCTGCGGGCCCCGCACGGCGGCATCTTCGTGATCCCGCTGATCGGCAACCCGTTCCTCTACCTGCTCGCCATCGCCGCCGGTACGGTCACCGCCGCGGGCCTGGTGATCCTCCTCAAGGGCCTGCGCAAGGCCGAGCAGAGCCCGGCCCGGGCGGCCGAGCCCGCCGAACAGCAGCAGGTCGGCGCCGCGGCCTGAGCCGGCGGCGCCGTCAGCGGACCCGCGCGCGGAGCTCCATCGCTC
>NZ_JBHWVM010000084.1:0-34757 GCF_042736805.1 Streptomyces sp. NPDC060031 | reverse complement strand
GGTCAGGCCCCCACCCTCCGGATAACGCATACCACCGGCATACCGCAGGGATCATGAACTGTCACTCCCCGACGACAACCCGCAAAGCTCAGTAGCGGGGGATCTGACTGGCAGCAAACGGTCACTCTGTGTTGACGCTCATGGCGGCGACGGGACGCGTCCGCAGCCAGTACGAGCGGGCCGCGATGGTCAGGGCGATGCCGTAAACGGCGAAGGCAATCATCCCGATCCAGCCGACCAGCAGCGCGTCACCCGAGGAGTGGAAGTCGCCGCGCCGCATCGTCACCACGCCGGCCGTGGCCAGGGCCAAGTATCCGACCCCCACAATGCCGTACGGGGCGAGCGTGGCAGCGCCGAGCAGAGCCGGGGCGAGCGGGAGCCAGCGCGGCACCCGTCGGCCGCGCAGGAACAGCGTCCAGCCCGGGAAGACCTGCCCCCACGGGCGGACCAGGCCCCAAAGCAGGAAAACGCCGAGCACGGCCAACAGCGCGGTGGGGTCCAGGCCCCAGGACTCCAGGGTGAGGAAGATTCCCGAGGCACCGTTCCGCTTTGAGACCGCGAGAAGCTCCTCACCGGTGATCCCCGCGAACGTCCCGCCGGATGCCCAGACCAGCTTCATCGCCGCGTACGGGACGAAGGCCAGCGTCCCTGCCCAGGGCGCGAGTTGGAGGGGCTGCGGTGCAACGGACGGCGCTCGTACGGCAGTACCAGCGGGCAGGCGGTCGGACCGGGCCGTGGCCGCGAGCAGGACCGCCCCGACCGCCGCGAGAGCCTTGTTCGCGGCGGAGGCCCGGCTGTCCACTCCCTGCCCGAGCATCAGGGTGATCACATCCATCAGCAGGCTGAACGCGGTGATCCCTGCCAGCCCGCAAACCACCCAGAGCAGCACCCGCAACGGGGGCAGCAGCCCGTACAGCGCCACCGCTCCGCTGACCAACGTCCCCAGCGCACCCACCGCCACGACCGCCCAACCCAGCCCGGAGGTCCCTGAGTCACCGCCGTGGTAGAGCAAGGACGTCCCGCTCAGTGCGCACGCCAGGCCGAAGCCGGCATACAGCACCGCCCACAGCATCGTTGCCCAGGCCACCCAGCGCGGCCATCGCTGCCACCAGGCACTCCAGAGCGCCTTCATCGTCCGTTCGACACTGGTCATGTTCTGAACGTCGCACCGAACGCGGCGGGGTGGCGTCGGCCGCGGGCACGATCTCCCTCCCCCAGCCGGGTGAATGGCCTCTGAGGCCAAGGTATGAGCTACGGGGCGTGACGTCTCAACTCGCCGTCCGCGGGGAGTCTGGGCTGGCCGCACACAGGTACGCAGCTACCGTTGGGAGGCGCCCCCCAGCGTTGCCGGGGCGCCCACGTACCTCCGGTCCGCAGGCGCCCTCGGCCTTCCCATGGAGACGGCCTGGACCTGGTGCCCCGGGGGCTTGCAAGATGGTCCGTATGACCAACGAACGGGCCGCGGCGGGCCCCGTAGGGGCGGGCGGGATCCCGCTCCCGCTTCCCCCGGGAACCACCTGGCACGTCACGGGCTCGGGCGTCTTTCCTCACGCCGCGCGGGCCGGGGGATGCTGGTGGGTCCTGCGGCTCAACGACTTCCCCGAGCACCCGCTCTACACCCTCTTCGCCGATGGCCGGCGCGTCGCCGACGTGAACGATGTCCCGTCCGACTGGCGGCGACTGTCGGACGCTTCGGCCCCCGTTCTCACCACGTTCGAATGCGCCGAGATTCTCGAGCTCATGGCCGGACTCGGCCCGTACGGCGCGGAGTACGGCAACCCGTGCACCGGCGACTGGTGCACCTGCGAGGTCCTCACGGATGCCTATGTACGCCAGGAGGCCGGCTGAAGGCCCGGCGGGGACTAGACCAATTCGTGCGGCTCATCTGACCGTTCGTCGATGTGTGTTGCCGACCGACAACAACGCCATCGTCGTCTTGCGTCCCGGCCCCGCCCACGATCCCACACGTTCCACATGCTGCGCCGCCTGCCCGATGCCCCTGCCGCGCCGCCGCAGCGGCCTCCGGGGGCGCGTGGAGGCGGGGGAGAGACCGATGTCCCGGCGGCGGGTGTCCGGGCAGGTTTCCGTTATGGGCTCCCGATCCCTTCTTCCAGAAGGCTTCAGGCCCATGTTCGTTGATGAGCTGTCGCTCCATCTCGTGGATGGGACACATCCCTTGCTCGCGCGGTCGGCCCAACCGTGTTCCCCGGGCGCGGACGTGGCGGGGGACGCAACGGCGGCTTCGGCCGCGCTGCGAGCCCGACTCCGTCGGTCTGGTGGTGGACCGGGGCGGAACCTTCCGGCACCCCATGCGGCTCAAGCGGCCGCGCCTGTACGTCACGGCAGAGGACGCCAGCCGCGGTCAGAAGGCGTTGCGCCGCCGAAGGCCGAACGTACGCCCGTCCGGGTCGACGAGGAGCCGGTACAGCGGCATGGTGAAGCGGCGTTCGGCGTAAGAGAGGTCGGGCGGACGGTAGGCACGCAGTCGGCCGGGCGGTTTCGGGCCGCGGCCGCCACCCTCGTGCCAGGCGTCCAGCGCGGCAGCGCTCGCGGCGAACGCCTCGAAGGCCCGTACCGGGTCGCACAGCGGGTCCGGGTCGCCGGGGGCGTCGGGCTCGGGGACGTCGAGGTGTTCGCGGGAAAGTTCCAGCCGCAGCTCCCTCGCGAAGCGGCGGGCGCCGTCACCCAGCCCGGCGGGGTCGGCGGGCGCGCGGCCGTCCACGTCGTCGTCCAGGACAGCGCAGTTGAGTTCCGAGTCGTGGGTCCAGGACCGGAGGTTGATGTTGTCGGATCCGATCGTGGCCCACACGTCGTCGACGGCGCACACCTTGGCGTGCACGTACACAGGAGTGCCGGCGCGGTTCTCCAGCCCGTAGACCGCCACCCGTCCGCCGCCCGCCTCGCGCAGTTTGTCCAGCGCCTTGACCCGTCCGACCAGGTTCATGGGCCGGGACAGCCGGCCGTCCTGGTCGGGCACGGTGGGTATCACGGCGATCAGGCGGAGTTCGGGGTTCTCGCTCAGCGCCCGGGCGAAGGACTCCACCACCTCGGGGGACCAGAGGTACTGGTCTTCCAGGTAGATGAGCCGCCTGGCCCGCTTCAGCGCCTTGAGGTAGCTGCGCGCGACGCTGCGCTCCCCGTCCGGCGCGAAGGGGTAGCCGCGCAGCAGCCGGTTCGGGTAGGTGCGCAGTACCTGCACGGTGTGGTTGCCGCAGGGCGGGGGGTCGGGGAGCTGTGGCGGGATGGGATCCGCGTAGGTGTCCTCCCTGTTGAGGAGCCCCCGCAGCTTGACAAGCGGGCTGCGGCTCAGCGCGGCCGGGTCCTCCCAGCGTTCGCGGAACCCCGCCTCGATGTCACCGACGGCCGGTCCCCGGACGGCCAGTTGGACATCGTGCCAAGGTGGCCGGGGACCGTAGGCTGCCGCCAAAGGCATCGCCTGCGGATCCCCGTGGTGCGAGGCGTCGTCGTTGCGGCTGTGGCACAGGTCGATCCCGCCGACGTAGGCCACGTCGAGGGCGGGGCGGCCGGGGTGGCGCAGGACGACCAGCTTCTGGTGGTGGCTTCCTCCGGGGCGGACCCGCATGTCGAGCAGGCATTCGCCACCCGCCGCGGCGATCTCCTCCCCGAGGTGCCGGTTCTCGCTCTCGCTGAACCGCAATCCGTCCAGGTGGGAGCGCCAGAGGAGGCCCTTGACGATCACGCCGCGCGCGGCCGCCCCCGCCAGCACCGCGCCGATCTCGGTGCCCTCGCCGTCGAGCCGTTCGTCGGGGTCGCCGCGCCAGTCCGTGAAGAAGAGGAGGTCTCCCCGGCGCTGGGCCCGGATGTTCCGCAGGAGCTCCGCGAAGTACGTGGCGCCGTGCACGAGCGGGCGCGCCTCGTTGCCGCGGGTCCAGGCGGCTCCGTCGGGGTGGCGGCTGTCCAGCCGGGTGGCCGTGTTCCCGCGTTCACCAGCGGTGAGCATCCAGTCACTGCGTTTCATTTATGACGCCTCCCTCGACCGACTACCCGCCCGGCACGGTTTCAGACACGGGTGTCCCGAGCGCGCGTCGACGCCGAGCTCGCCCGCGGGTACGTCCGCCCCGGAGGTGCCCCCCTCCTTCCCCGTCCCTCCGGGGTCCCGGCCGGACGCGGCCCAGGCGGGTGCCCGAGCGCCGGCCGGGGATCCGGTCCGCGAGTCCGTCGGGCAGCGGCTCCGGGAGCTGATCCGGCGGCAGGGCGCGCAGGTTCCGGGTGCTCTGGGTGAACTGTTTGGTCGGCGGCTGCGCGGGCAGCGAGGTCAGCACCGGGCGCACCGCCATGATGTCCTCGCTGACCGGGGCGGGCAGCCAGCCGGCGGACGGGCCGGGGCGAACGGCCCGGGCCTGGGACGCCTGGGACGCCTGGGACCCCAGGGAACCGATCAGCTCGGCCGGGGTGGGCCGCCGGGCGGGATCCTTGGCCAGGCAGGCCGCCACCAGCGGACGGAGGTTTTCGGGGACTGCGTCGAGGGGGGCGGTGTGCACGACGCGGAAGAGCACCCCGGCCGCCGCGCCGCCGCCGAACAGGTCCTCGCCGCTCGCCGCGAAGGCGATGGTCGAGCCCAGGGAGAACATGTCCGTCGCGGGGGTGAGGGGGCTCCGGCCCCGGTACCGCCTGCTCCGGTCTTGGTCCGCCGCAGCTCCGTGACGGCGGTGGCCCGGAGGGCCGAATCCGGCTGTCCCGGCAGCAGGCCCGCGGTGGCACGCCCTGCGCCGCGGGGCATTCTTCCTCCTTTGGCCGTCATCCCGCCGGGTGCGCAGCGGATGCCTTCCGGCGTGCGGCAGGCCAGGCTGCGGTCAAGGGCAGCTTTCACTGGACAGACGAGGACCGAAACCATGTCCCACCTCCGGCATATCGGCGTCATCACCGGGGCGGCACTGCTGCTGCTCACGGCCACGGCCTGCTCGGCCGACAGGACCACCGTGGGCACACTCAGCTTCCGCGCCCACGACTCCCCGGTCGAGGTCACGTACACGAACACCCCCGTGCAGGGCTGCCACAAGGTCGGTCTGCCGCGCGGCGCAGCCCACGTGAAGAACAACACGCTGGTCGACATCGTCCTGTACCGGACGCCGGGGTGCCAGAAGACAGACAAGGCCGACGGAATCTATGTCGCGACCTCCACCTCGAACGTGACCGCCCCCGGCAGCCTGCCGTGGCGCAGCTTCACCGTCGTCCACTGACCGGTTCCAAGGCCGTGCCGGAGGGCGCCACCGCCCCTGTCAGGCCGCACAACCGTTCGACAAGCGTGCCTGTACCTCAGCCGCCAGGTCACCCCCGCCCTTGACCTGGCCTTTCAGGGATCAGAAACCGGTTCTCAACCTCAACTTCGGGGTCTATCACGAATTAGGTGTGGTTCGTCTGTTTGGCCTACGCCTTGTTTGTTGGGCTTTCTGGCCTATACCTGATTGGCGGTAAGGCGGCCGTCGAAGAGGACGTCGAATTCGTTGAGGGCTGCCTTCCAGCGGTTGCTCCAGCGTTGACGGCCCCGGCCGGTGGGATCGAGAGCGAGCGTGGCGAGGTAGAGGCGCTTGAGTGCTGCGGTCTCGTTCGGGAAGTGTCCACAGGCCTGTGCCGCCCGCCGGTAGCGCGCGTTCAAGCTCTCGATCGCGTTGGTCGTGTAGACGACTTGGCGGATCGCGGGCGGCAGGGAAAGGAACGGGACGAACTCGTTCCAGGATCGTTCCCAGATCCCGCTGATCGAGGGATACCGGCTGTCCCACTTCTCCTGGAACTCGGTCAGCCGGCTTCGGGCCTGTGTTTCATCGACAGCGGTGTAAACGGGCTTGAGATCCCGGGCGATCTCAGCCGTATCCCGACGCGATGCGTATCGCAAGCTGTTCCGGATCAGGTGAACCACACACGTTGCACGACGGTTTGGGGCCAGATCGCGCTGACGGCCTCGGGCAGTGCGGTCAGGCCGTCGCAGACCAGCATGAGGACGTCCTTCACGCCGCGGTTACGGATCTCCGTCAGCACGGTCTGCCAGTACTTGGCGCCCTCGCCGCCCTGGCCGGTCCACAGTCCGAGGATTTCGCGGTAGCCGTCCGCGGTGACCGCGATCGCCACGTAGACGGGCCTGTTGGCGACCTGCCCGTCCCGAATGCGCACGTGGATCGCGTCGATGAACACCACCGGATACACCGGATCGAGCGGACGGGTACGCCATTCCGCCATCGATTCCAGTGCCTTGTCCGTGATCGTGGAGACCGTTTCCTTCGACGTGGTCATTCCGTAGACCTCGGCGAGATGGGCGACGATCTCCCCGGACGTCAGGCCTTTCCCCGTGAGCGAGAGGACCATTTCGTCCAGGGCTCCGGTCCGGCGGGCGTATTTCGGCAGGAGTCCGGGACGGAACGTCCCGAGCCGGTCACGCGGCACGTTCACCACCAGCGGACCGACCTCGGTCATCACCTTCTTCGCCCGGTAACCGTCGCGCATATTCCCGCCCGAACGCGAGCCCCTGCCGCCGGCCCGCACCGATTCATCAGCCAGATGCAGGTCCATCTCCGCCTCGAGCGCAGCCTGCATCAAATGCTGAGCGAGCTCGGGAAGAATGCCGCCCTCACCCATCAGCCGAAGACCACCGGCAGCGGTCTTCTCCGCCGCGAGCGCGGCCAGTTCTTCCAGCAGTTCGACCGACAGACCGTTCTCGGATACCGGCATCGCCTTCACACCAGAACCCTCAGCAGTCCCACCAGCCCTGGCAAGCGACACGCCGCCGGCCATCCCGATCGTGTGACCCGCCGTCGTACCCATCAGATGACTCCTTCGAGGAAGGAACCCACCTAATTCATGACACTCCCCCAGGCGACTTACACAAGATCGCTGACACGCTCCCCCCGGGCGGTTTCTAGGGGCCTTCGCGCGCTCGGAAAGAGTCGACTTTGACCAGGCGGTGAGGCTCAGCTGGGTGTCTCCGAGGTGCACAGTGACGGGTGGATCACAAGGCGTCCGGGGCGACCCGGCCGACGGGGAGCACAACCCGGCCGTCCGGCGTTGGATCCTTGAAGGGAGCGGTCTCGTTGGACACACCGCACTACCCGAGCGACGAGGAGGGCCCGATGAGCACGGCTGACGAGGGACGGCAGTGGCCGGACGCGGTCAGTGTCGACAACGCGAGGACGACGCTGCTGCAGCTCCTCGCCCGGGCGGGGGTCCCTTCCGGTGACGCGTGGGAACTGATCGGGCTCGTGGAGGTGGGTGCGCTGGCTCTCTCGCACAAGGAGCTGAGCAGCGGCGGCCGCAACGCGCCGGGCGACAAGGGCGAGGCGTACGAGTCGGGCTGGCGCGACGGCGCCGGGTATGTCTTGGAGGAGCTCGGCGCCATTGCCGAGCGGACCCTGCTACGGGTCGTGAGCCCCGACGGGCAGCAGGACCCGGCTGAGGAGCGTCCGCGGGCCGGGCGCATGGAGGTGGAGCGGGCGCGGGTGGCGCTCCAGCCTCTGTACCTGTCGTTCACCGCGGTCTCGGAGCTGGATCCGGAGGTGACGGAGGAGGTCCTCGCCGCCGTCCTCGGCACGATGGGCCCCAGGCAGCGGGCCGGGTACGCCGGGCGGCTGACACAGTTCGCCACGGCCCACCGGAGCCGGCTGGAGCGGCTGTTCGCGGAGTTCGGACCGGGCAGCGCCACCATGGTCCACGGCCGCTATTCGCTTCTCCACTCCGCCACGAGCATCGCCGTGCTGGAGCGGCTCGACGCCGCACCGCAGGAGCTGCGGGAGGAGTGGGACGCCGCGGAGCTGCCGCCCGCGTGGCTGGACGGCCTGACGACCGTTTGAAACGCCCCGGCCTGACTGTGCCGCCTGCGGGGCGATCACCCGAGCCCGCCCTGGCTCGGCCACAGTTCCTTGCCCGGGGCCGCTACGAAACCGCGGGCTGCCTGCGCGTTGGCCGGACGGCAGGGCCGCAGCCTCCTGCTTCTCCATCGCGCCGCCTCCCGAGCCCGTACCGGAAGCGGATTGCGTACCTGCGCGGGCGGCGCTCCCGCAGGCGTGTCTGGCCGGTGGCGCGGGCGATGCTCGGGGCACACGCGCCGCAGGCTCGCCACCTGCGGAGATCCCCCCGAGTCGCAGGTGGAGAGCACACCCATCGATCTCGGCCCTTCGGCTCATGCCCAGGGGCCGACACGGACTGGCCAGGGACCGCTGGTTCGACTGAGAGGGAGGGTCAATACTTGGCGGCGAGACTCACCTGGGTGTCGCCTCCGGCCCCTTCGAGCCGCCATCGCAGCCACTTGCGGTCCGGCGCGTTCGTGCTCGCGGACAGCCAGTGTCCGGGGACGACGGCGCCGTGCCAGTTCTCCACCCAGAAGCACTCGTGGCCGCCTACACAGAAGGGGCCGACGCAGATGCACTCCCACACGTCGACGAACAGGGTGCCGTTGCGCGAACCTTCCGATCCGACCATCGCGATCCCGGTCCCGTAGCCCACGGCGTGATCCGTGCCGCAGATCGCCCAGTCCCAGCCCTGCACACAGGCCTGGGCGCCGTTGCAGAAGTTGTTCTTGAACCAGATCTGTTCGTTCGTGGTGCGGATGGCCGCCTCGCTGTAGCCGACAGGTTCGCCGGCCGACTGCACTCCCGCCTCGGGCGGGGCCGCGATGTCGCCTGTGGTGGCGGGGAGTTGGTCGAGGGCACGTCCGCCTTCCACGATCGCCCGCATTCCGGAAGGAAAGTCGAGGATCTGCAAGGCGTGGTCGTCCCCCAGATCCATGATGGTGCTGGCTCGCGGCGGGAGCCCGTGCTTGATGCGGGTGTTGGTGGTGGTCATCGCAGCTTTCCTCCCTGTGGCACCGAGTGCGCGCCGATGACGCGTCCGGCAAAGGCGGGTGTGCTGAAAGGAATTGGGGAGATCGCCAGAGGTCCGGTCAGGGACTCTCGGCCGTACGTCTCCATTCCTCTTCAGTCTGGCACGGTGCGCGCCGACTGTCGTGCCGGCCCGCGCCGTCCGTCGCTCACCCGGCGGCGAAGTCGGCCTGGCCTGGGCGACGGTTCCGGGGTACTCATCGCGCTTGGTGTGCTCGGCTCCGTGGGCGGACGGTCCGCCGGAACTTGCAGAGGTCAGCTGACGAAGCCGCCGTCGACCGGACCAGTCGTGACACCACCACACCTGTGGCACGCGGCTTCGGCGTGCCGCACCAGCGCTGACCCGTCGAAACGCTCCTCGGAACATTCGCGCCACACGGATTGGGCCCCAGAGAACCGCCTGTGCCAGGGCTGTGTGGTCTAGCCCGGACCTGAGTCTCTGACGCACCCCAGCGCAGGGGTGAACATTGATGACCTGCCTGGTTGTCTTGCCGGAGGCTGACGCACGGGGGCTGATGGGGGAGTCAGGCCCGCCTCTGGTGGTGCGGGGCGGGGCTCGGGTGGTTGTTGAGTGACGTTCTGTGTGAGCAGGAACGAGCGGCTTGGCGACAGTCGTGGTGGAGACGTCCGTGTATGAGGTCGGATGCCGAATCTCCTCAGTCGCTTCCGGCTCCTCGTCTGACTCGAGCCAGCGGACTGCTGCGGCGAGGTTTCGGCGAGAGGCTCGGGCTCGGATCCAGCCGGCGGGTACGTCGAATCGTGCCGCGTCGTGGAGGTAATCGGTGCAGCCCAGCACGATGACCCGTCCCGAGGGCGCGTGGAGGCTCGCCTCGACGACGTGGTCGAAGTCGTCGCTGTCGTCGGCCGGCTGATGTGCGAGGACATGGACATCGACCGCCACGGTGTCGTTGACGGCGGTGCCGATGGCCAGGGCGTCTTCGATGACGCCGGGCCCGTCCAGGACGGTCTGTTCGGTCCACACGTTGCTCAAATCACCCAGGGCGGGGCTGCCTTCGGACGACGCCGCTGACCGGGTGATCCGAACATGAATGGGGGCACTCTGGCCGCGGCGGTCACCCGTACGGCCCATCGACAAGCACGTGTGAACTGCCTGTGTGATATTCGAGTGGGCAGGAATCCCGGATGTTACCGGAGGTAACCATCACATCCATTGGACACTGAACGGCGCCGGGACCGACACCCAGGTGAGTCCCGCGGCCCGCTACGGCTCATGAGCCGGGACACGGGTGGGGGGTTCGTCAGTCGCGTATGCCGGAAGAGAAGGAGCACGAGATGACCTACACGGAGAAGTACGCGGGCCCGGACACATCTTCGATGGATCTTCAGATCTCCATTCGTGATGACGCGACTCAGGCCGATCGGCAGAACGCGGAGCGTTCCGTCGCGGCACTCGTCGAGCGTTCTGCTTCGGCGCTCGCGCGTGACCGCGCCGCGGAAGCCGAAGTGGCGGAGTTGACGGCTTCACTGGACGCACCCTTCGTGAAGCTGATCGAAGGAGACCCCTCCGCAGTCAGAGCGCTCGAGGACCTTCGCGCCCGCCAACTCGTGCGCCCCGACGCGGCCGGCACGCTCGCTGACGGCGGTCTGTCCGCCTCGGCTTACGACACCGCACCCATGGGACCGCAAGGGGCGAGCCTGCGGTCCCTGGGTTTCGTCCCGCCGTACGACTTCAGTTGGTCCTGGCACGACGGGAACGGCCACCCGCCGTTCAATCGGCTCCTGGAGCGGCCCACCGGCCGCGTCGGTCTGGACGCCCGGTCGGGGTTGCTGGACGGCGGAGCGGCCGGGTTCGTCAACGCGCACGCCGGTTTCGGAGTGTTCCTCAGATCCGACACCCCGGGGCAGAGGTTCCCTCATGCGGTCCTCAATCCCGGTCGCTTCAGCCATGTGATGAAGGCGGTCGGCGTGGGCAGCAATGCGACCTCCGAGGGCGGATTCGAGCTCACCGTGTTCGAGGACGGGCGACTGCTGGTCGCCGCCAGCCGCAAACTGTGGCGCGCGAGGATCAGTGCGGGCGAATCCTCGTCCGGAGGGGAGGGAGCGCACCTGATCACCGGGCCGGAACTCCAGTTCACGATCCAGCCGGGCCGTGGGTACACGTTCAACGCAGGCATCTGGGTGTACAGCGACCGGTCCACCGGAGTCGGTGGGGCGGCGGTGCAGTCCCTGCTGCAAGGCGTGGTGACCAGGATGTGGGTCTTCGGCTGAGCGGAGCCGGCCCTCGCCCGCATGGGGCGTGCAGCGGAGTTCACGCGGCGGCACGGCGGAACTCCGGGCCGCAGGTCCTGCCGCTTCCGTCGGGCAGCGGACGTTCCCCACGCGACCTTGCCCGTCACCTCGGCGACGTCACCTTGGGGACCATGCGCCGACAACTCGACCGATGGGCATGCCACGGACACATCCGCAAAACCGGACTCGCCGCCTACACCAGCCAAGGCACCCGGTAACCCCTTGCCGCCAGCAAGAATCGTCACTACCCGGCCCTGGATCAAGCCCACCCCTGGCCTGCCGGCGCCCTCCTCGCCTCCCGTGGCCAGTACCGCATCCGCCGAGCCCAAGGCGCAGAGTTGAGCCGGCGTTCACCCACCGGCCATCTACCCGGCTGCGCCGATGATCTACATTCCGCCACGTGGAGATACCTCTGTGGTTCCGCTGGATCGCCCTGGCGATCGGCGCGCTGAGTCTTGTCGGCGCCTACGCCGCCCTGCGTCGATACCGTGCGGCCAAGCTGCACGACCCCCGCCGCCCGGAAGCCGCGCTGGACATGGCCGACTCCCTCCTCGGGGCCTCGCTGCTCGTCGCCTTCGCTTTCGAGCGGTACGGCCTCGGCCTGTTCGTACTAGCGGTGCAGGGGGTCGTCCTCGGCATGAAAGCGATCCTCGGCCTGCGCCGACGCCGCGCCGTGGTGAAGCCGCCCTTGACCTAGCTTTGGCGGGGGAGGAGGGCTCGTACGGTTTTGCCACAAGTCCGACGCGGGCGGGCCGGGCTACGTGCGTTCCCTGATGTGGCCGGCCGCCCACGAATACTTCGACCTCCCTCAGGACGTCGACAGGGCCAACTACTCGAAGCTGTGGGGCTGATCATGAGCATGAAGACGTGGGCGGCTGCCGGGACGGCGGCCACCGTGCTCCTCGGGGGCGGCGGTTGGTATGTCTGGGGGAGCGGCGGGGAGTCGCACACGGAGAGCCTGTGCGGGACGCCTTCCGGCGGCACGGATACCGAGGTGGCGGCCAGCGCGCAGGGCATCGCCTTGGTGGAGGCCACCGGCGAGACCGCACACGACCCGAAGGCCGTCGGCGCCGAGAATCCCCAGCGCGTCACGACGCCGGTGCGGATCGTGGAGGCGATGAAGGGGAAGTTCGCCCCGGCCATCGGGGTGTCGCAGCGGGTAGAGCTCGGCGGGGCTCCCGGCTCGTTCAAGGTGGACACCTCGAACCGCGAGGTGATGATGGAGCCGGGGCAGCGGTACGTGGTCGCGATCGGCCCCGGCGACCTGGAGGCGCATCCGGGGACGACGACGTTCTCCACGCTGATCCAGCCCGCGCGCCGGGGCGCGGCCGGGGAGGCCGACTACTGGCGGGGCGTGATCGCGAAGGCGCCGCCGAAGCCGGTGTGCGACGACACCGTCACCTAGGCTCGGGTGGTCCCCGTTCGCCGTGTTGCCGTGGCAGCCGCCGTCCCGCCGCGCCGGAGGGGTGAGCGGTGCGGCTCCCGCTGTGTCAGGCCTCTCGCAGGGCGCGGGCGGTGGCCTGGGCGAAGGCATCCGGGTTGTCCAGCATGATGTTGTGCCCGCAGTCCGGGATCGACACCACCTCGATTCCCGCCTCGGCGAGTTCCTGCGCGCCGGCAAGCGGCTGGTCGGCCTCAGGCCGCAGATAGGTGCGCGGGATCGGCAGGACCATCAGCGTGTCGCGTATGGCGGGCTTGGTGCCGAGGGCCCGGTGCATCGCGCTGCGGTACAGCGCCTCGCGCCCGGCCAGCCGCATGGTGGACCACCAGTGCGGCCCGACGTCCTCGCGAACCTGGTGCCACCCGCTGGCCAGGAACTCCTCCTCGGTATAGGCGGCGATGCCGCTCACCCCGGGCTGGCCGTGCACCACCGGCACCGGGTCGAGGGTGGCGTCGACCAGGACGAGTCGGCCGACCAGGTGCGGGTGGCGGCTGGCCAGCACGATGGCCACCGCGCCGCCCATGCTGTGCCCGATGACGTCCGCCGCCTGGACCTCGGCCGCTTCCAGCGCCGCTGCCACGGCGTCGGCATGGTCCTCCAGGGTGTAGGCGAAGTCGGCGGGGCGGTCGCTGATGCCGAAGCCCAGCAGGTCGACCAGCAGGGAGCGGTGGCCGGCCAGGGCAGGGTGTGCGGCGGAGGCCGCGAAGTACGGCGCGGCGGAGGCGCCGAGCCCGTGCAGGTAGACACGGGTGGCCCGCCGGGGGTCTCCGGGCATCTCCACCCAGCGGATTCGCGCCCCTCCGGGGGTCACCAGGGCGTCGCGCATGACTCCTCCTCCATCACTCGATCGCTCGGTCGTAGGCCCGGCAGCCGGTTGCCCAGCCATCCGAAAGCATCGCCAAGATTATACATCGGCCCCGATATATAGAGGCGGTGAGGCATGATGGCATCGTGTTGGAACTGGCGATCCTGGGTTTCCTGTACGAGCAGCCGCTGCACGGCTACGAGCTGAAGCGGCGCGTCGCGCATCTCACCGGCCACGTCCGGCCGATCGCTGACGGCACCCTCTATCCGGCCATCAAGCGACTGGAGAAGGCCGGGCTGCTGAGCCGGCAGACCGAGCCCGGCACCCGGGCGGCACCCCGGCACGTCCTCACCCTGACCGGCATGGGCCAGGACGACCTGCGCCGACGCCTGCGTGAGGCCGACGGCGTCGAGATCAGCGACGAGAACCACTGGTTCACCGTCTTGGCCTTCCTGCGCCACCTGGAGGACCCCGGCCAGCAAGCCGCAGTCCTCCGCCGCCGCCTGGCCTTCCTCCAGGAGCCGAGCAGCTTCTTCTACGAGGGCGAACGCCCGCTCGGTGCCGAGGAGTTCGACGACCCCTTCCGTCAGGGCTTGCTGACCATCGCCCGCGCCACGAGCCGCACCGAGCTGCACTGGTTGGACACCACCCTGAAGGCACTCACCTCCGAGGTGGACACAAACTGACGCTCCGGGTCCGTCTTCCCTCGGGGGAGCGTCGCCGATGACGGCTCACCCGGGCTCGATTCGCAGAGACCGCCCGCTCCGGCGGGGCCGGGCCGATACCGCGTGGCGGGCGGGCCTCTGATCGGGCAGGGTGCCGGGTGATGAGCGACGAAGACGAGATGACCTACGCCCGTTTCGACTCGGTCGAGGGCCTGCTGCAACGGGGGCGCGGCTTGGGCGCCGTGCTGGCCCTTCAGGACCCGCATGGGGCCGCCGCGTTTGCGTACGACGGGATCCGCCGGGACTGGACATGGGACCAGACTGACGACCGGGCCCTCTACCTGGCACGGCTGGTCCGGGACTTGGAGCTGTCCCCGACACCGGTAGTCGACCTGCTGGCCGGGGACGAGTCGGCCTGTTTGCGGGCCGCAGAGCTGCTGGAGCTGCTCGCCCTCGGCGGATCGGAGGAAGCCCGGGAGGGTCTGCGGGCCTATGTCCGGGAGGGAGAGCACTGGGTTCGCGTGCTGGAGTCGGTCTCGGCCGGCTGGCCGGCTGAGTGGTGGGAGGACCTGGGCGACGTCGCGCGCGCCCGGATCGGGGCGGAGCAGGAGCTTCCGTGGTGCCCCGATCCCTGGACCCGGTTCGGGGTCGAGGTGCAGGCCCGTCCGTTCGCCGCGCGCCCGTCACTGGACGGGCTGGGCGACGAGGAGCTGCTCGCCCTGCTGGCCAGTGCCCGTACCGCCGACGACACGAAGATCGACGCCCTGCGCGCGCTGACCCGCCGGGACCCGGTCCCGCAGCTGATCCCGCTCGTACCCTTGCTGGGCACCCGGGACGGCCGCCGGTCCCTGCCCGTCCTGCGCTGGGCGGTTGACGAGCTCGGGGATCTCGCAGTGCCGGCGGCGCGCGGGTGGGCGGCGGACGAGCGGCAGTGGCTGGCCCGGCTGGGAGCGGACGTCCTGGCCGACCACCCCGGCCCCGAGGCGCTGCCGGGGCTCGTGGCGGAACTCTCCGAGCAGTGGGCGGCGCGCGCCTGGTGCGGCCCCGACCGGACGGCGAAGCGGCTGGCCCACTTCGGACCCGCCGCAGCCGGTGCCGCGCCCGTGCTGCGGCGCTACTGGCTGCACACCCCGCACTCGTACGAGCGGGCCGTCTACCTGGAGGCGCTCGCCGCGATCGACCGGGGCGGGCTGGACCGGGCGCACACCGAATCGCTCTGGGACTGCGAGGAGCGGGCGCGGCTGCTGGGGATCGCCTCGGCCCCCGACCATCCGCAGATCCTGGAACGGATCGCGGCACTGCGCGACGACCCGATGGAGACCCCCGAAGTACAGGCCGCCGCAGCAGCACGGCTGTCCGAACGGGTAGAGCCATCCGCCGGGTGCCTCCCGTACTCAGGTTCCGGCTCACTTTCCGTGAAGCGTTCACCGTGAGTGACGGTTGGAGGCCCGCGCCGCCGTCTGTCCCACCGGCCCCCGGCGCGTCGCCTACGGCGTCTCCGGGGCCCTTCTCCTCGCTCACGCGCGCTCGCATGCGGACCTGAGCACGACAGGGCCGGCTCCAACTACCCGGCGGAAACGTCCGCGAAGGAGACGGGGGCTTCCTGTTCTTGAACGATGGCTGAGAAGGACGAGGCAGGGCAAAGGGGTTCCGAAGTTCCCGCGCCTGCCCGTTAACGATGTCGGCAGTCCTGTGGCCCCCCCGACTCAACAGGGCCAGGCCCGCGGTCTCCCTGCTCGCAGAGACAGGGCTTCGGTTGGCGAGTGAGTGCTTCAGCTGGCGGGCTGGGCCTTCGGCATCGAGTGCGGCTGCGAGCCAGTCGGCGTACTCGGTCAGGGCTGCGCCGAGGAGGGTGAAGCACCGGGAGACGCCAGGGTTCGCCATGAGCCGGGTCGAAGCCGGCGGCCGGGTTGCCCGGGGATCGCAAACCTCCGCACGCGACACCGTGACGCAGATCACGGCCGATGCAGAACCTGCGCGCCGCAGCGGCCGTCTGGCTGGTGTGAGATCACGCAGGAGAACACTGGATGAGCTGGACGAGGAAGGCCTCCTCCGGCTGGTGGCCAGAGGTGACCGCGGGGCGTTCGACGAGTTGTACCGGCGCACGTCACCGTGGCTGGCGGTGCGGCTGCGCCGCCGCTGCGCGGACGAGCAGATCGTCGCCGAGGTCATGCAGGAGACCTATCTGGCGGTGTGGCGCGCGGCCGGCGCGTTCGCCGGGAGCGCGATCGGTGGGACGGGCGTCGGGTGGGTGTGGACGATCGCGGCGCGCCGCCTCGTGGATGCGTTCCGGCGCCGTGCCCACCACGCCGAACCGCCGGTCGCCGCCGCCGAGCGGGCGGTGGTGCCCGCGGCGGAGGACGAGGCGCTCGCCAGGGCCGTGGGCGGCGACGTCGGTGACGCGCTGCGGCAACTGGCGCCGGAACTCCGCCAGGTACTGCAGGCCATGGTGCTGGACGGGCTCTCCGTCCGGGAGACCGCGGTCCTGCTCAGACTGCCCGAAGGCACGGTCAAGACCCGCGCCCGCCGGGCCCGGATCGCGATGCGGGAGGTGCTGGCATGAGCGCGGAACATTCGTCACATGCGTGGATGCGGGTGATCGACGACTACGCACGGGGTGACACGGAGATCGCCGCGGACACGCTGTGGGCGCTGGAGTCCCATCTGGAGACGTGCGCGCTGTGCCGCAGCCGCCTGTCGGCCTCCGTGGCCACCGAGGCGCCCGGCATCGCCGCGCTCGTCGACACCGTCCGGGCCGGTCTGGCCCCGCAGCTGGACGCGGCCGTCAGGGCGCCCTCGCGGCGGTACCGCCCGAGGTGGGTGTCGGCCTGGACGACCCCGGTCATGGTCCCGTGGCTGGCCATGACCGTCACCGTGACCCTGCTGGCGCTGCTGCTGGCGGCGGCCGGGGCGCCGGCGGTCTCCGGTGCCGCCTCGCCCGCGCTGCTGATCGCGCCCGTGCTGCCGCTGTGCGCCGTCGCCGCGGCGTGGTCGCGCAGCCTGGACCCGGCGCACGAACTGACGGCCTCCACGCCCCGGGCCGGTCTGCCCCTGCTGCTCCGGCGCACCATCTCGGTACTCGCCGTGGTGCTGCCCGCGCTCCTGGTGGAGGGCTGGCTGACCGGAGCCATGACGGCCGCTCAGTGGTTGCTGCCCTCGCTGGCCTTCACCTCCACCGCCCTGGCACTGGGCAGCGTTGTCGGCGTGACCCGCGCCGCCACCGGGCTGGTGGTCGCGTGGGGCGTCGTCGTCGCGGCACCCGCCTGGGGCACCGGCCGCGTCCCCGTCGTCCTGCGGCCGGACCACATGCCCGTGTGGGGAGCGCTCCTCGTGCTCGGCACCGGAGCCGTGATCGCCCGCAGACGCGCGTACTCAGCGCTGTGAAACCCTGCTCGACCCTCGAAAGGGACCACCGCATGACACCCACCACGAGCGCGGCTGCCACCGCGCCGAAGACCTACGCCTGGGAGATCCGGGCCACCGGACTGAAAGTGCGGGCCGGACGCAAGAAGATGGCGGTCGACGGGCTCGACCTCTCGCTCGGCACCGGCGCCCACGGCCTGCTGGGGCCCAACGGAGCGGGAAAGACCACCCTGATCCGGGCACTGGCCACCGTGCTGCGCCCCGCCGCGGGCGAACTGGAGCTGCTCGGCGACTCCGTGAGCGGGATGGGTGACCACCGGGCGCTGCGCCGCCGCATCGGCTACCTGCCGCAGGAGTTCGGCTACTACAAGCGCTTCACGGTCCGTGAGTTCGTCGAGTACGTGGCCTGGCTGAAGGAGGTTCCGAAGGCTGACGTCCCCGCGGCCGTCCAGCGGGCCGTGGAACGGGTGGGCCTGGCGGACCGCGCCGACCATCGGATGAAGACCCTGTCCGGAGGCATGGTGCGGCGCGCCGGCATCGCCCAGGCCATCGTCAACGACCCCGCGCTGCTGCTGCTGGACGAGCCGACGGCCGGCCTGGACCCGGCGCAGCGGCTGCGCTTCCGCGAGCTGCTGCAGGAACTGGGCCGCGAAACCTGTGTGGTCGTCTCCACCCACCTGGTCGAGGACGTCGCGGCCGCCTGCTCCGACGTGGTGCTCTTCGCCGACGGCCACCTCGTCTTCCAGGGCACGCCGGAGGACCTGGCCGCGGCGGGCGGCACCGAGCACCCGGGCGACAGCCCACTGGAGCGCGGCTACTCGGCGCTGCTCCGCACCAACGAGTCGCAGGGCGGCACCTGGTGAGCGGGCGCGTGCTGAGGATCGAGCTGAAGCGCTCCGCCGCCCCCTGGGCCGGCCTCGTGATCCTGGGAGGAAGCCTGGCGTTCCTCTATCTGATCAACGGACTGTGGTGGTACGGCACCGCGGCGTGGACGGCCCAGTGGACGTCGATGGCGCTGACCACCCGTTGCATGCTGGCCTACGGATGGCCGATCGCGGTGGGCCTCGGGGCGCTGCACGGGCTGCGCGACTCCCGCTCGCGGATGACCGAACTGCTGACGACCACGCCGCTGCCGGCCTGGCGCCGGGCGGCGCTGCCGGCCGGCGCGACGGCGATCTCGTTGGCGGCGGCCTTCGGCCTGCTCGTCCTCTGGGGCGCGGTCCAGGTGGCGCTCGGTAGCGCCACCTACCTGCCCCTCGGTTGGCTGCCGATCTCGCTGGTGGCGGCGCTGGCCCTGGTCGCGGGGGCCGTGTTCGGCATGGGCGTCGCACGGGCCCTGCCCTCCGTCTTCACCCCGCCGCTCCTGGTGCTGCTCTTCCTGATGATGACCGTCCTGCTGCGGCAGAACACGGACGGGGAACTGCCGTCGGGCATCGCGCCGAACCGGCTCGCCCAACTGTCCCCCGTGACCGATGTGCCGCGGGAGATGCTGCTGACCCTGTCCGGTGCCGTGCACCTCGGCCAGACGCTCTGGCTGCTCGGCCTGCTCGCCACCGGCTTCGCACTGCTGGTGGCCGCGACCCGCCGGGCCCGGCTGCTCGCGGTGGCCCCCGTCCTGGCCGGCGCGGCCCTGGCCCTGCTGATCCTTCCGGCCGCCGGGCGCGACACCTACGTCGTCGACAAGGCCGCCGCCACCCTGGTCTGCGACGGCCCGGTGTGCGTGACGCAGGTGAACCGCTCGCGCCTGCCCGAGCTCGCGCCGCGCGGCAAGGAGGCGCTGCGCGCGCTGCACGACGTCCTGGGTGACGAGGCGCCGAACTCGGTGCGGGAGGACACCGAGCTGCGCGCGCTCGGCGACCAACGCCAACTCTCCGGCGACGTGGTGCTGATCGACTTCGACGACCCGCTGATCGTCCGTGCGGCGGGGGCGGGAATGACCCGCCTCCTGGTCGCACAGGGCCTGTCACCGAACTGCCAGCCGATCACCGTTCGGGAGGGCGGAGGGGTCGACATCCCCGCACAGAGCATCGCCGTGAGCTGGGCCCTCGGCGATCACCAGCTCGAACCGCTGCAGAAGCCGGACACCGACGAGTACTCGCAGCGTGCATGGGCGAACGCCAAGGTCGCCTGGGAGAAGCTGACGGCCCTTCCGCCGGCCGAGCAGCGCTCGCGGATCGCCCAGGCGCATGCCGCCGCGCTCTCCTGCAAGAACGAGCTCGCGGCGCTGACGGGGGAGACATCCCCATGAGATGGCTGATGCTGTACGCGCGTTCACGGCAGGTGCCCGCCTCGGCCGCCGCGGTCACGCTCCTCGCGCTGGCGGTGTGGGCCCTCAACCAGGGCAGCGGCGAGGGCCCGGCGGACCTGGGGATCGCGGTCCTGGTCCTCACCACGAACGTGGCGGCTGCTTCCGTCGGGCTCGGCGGGCAGGATGCCGCGCTGGACCGGACGGCCGCGATCCGGTGGATGCCCCGGCGGGCGGCGCACGTGCTGCTGATCGGCGCGGTCGCCGGGGCGGCGCTGCTGGCGGTCCAGGCGGCGGGGCCGAAGCTCGCCCCGGCTGCGCTCGTCGTCCGGGACAGCGCGGGCCTGGTCGGCCTGGCCGCGCTCGGGGCGGTGCTGTGCGGGGCACCGTTCGCATGGACCCTGCCGACCGGCTGGCTCGCGTTCACCCTCCTCGTCCCGCCTGCGCCCGGCATCGCGGGAGAGGTGGGCAGCTGGATGATCATTTCCCCCGCCACGACGGCGTCCGCCGCGACCGCGTGGGCCCTGCTGGCGACCGGCACCGTGCTGTACGCCGCAGCAGGACCGAGACGGTAACGGACGCGCCCCGCGCCGACAGGGAGACCTGCCGTCTCGCACTGTCCTGCGGATGGCGTAAGCCTCACGGAAGAGCGGTCAGAACCGCCCAGGGTTGTGACCCTGTGGCAGCGGGCGGGCGTTGCGCGCCGGCTCTCCGTGAACCCGCGCGACGCGCAAGTGGAACCGGACCGGGATCGACCCGCCAGTCGGGCAAGGAGCGCGCCTGTCGGCCTGGGTGGCCGCCAGGCGTGCTCGGCGAGGCCGCCTGCAGCATGAAGCGCTCAGGCGGGGAGGAAGAACCCGGTCACGTCGGCGAGCAGGCCGTCGCGGTGGACCGCGCTGCTCACACCTGTCATGAACGTCTCGCCGTCCGGGCCGATCTGGGTCCAGCGGGCCAGCGACCGACCGTGGTGGTCGAAAACCTCTTCGATGCGGAAGCGGTGTCCGGGGAACACTCCGGCGAACCCGTTCATGTATACGTCCAGTTCGGCCAGACCGGCGACCTCGGTTCCCGGGTCCCGGTAGGCGACGTCGTCCACCGCGACCGCGCCGAGCGCGGCGAGTCGTATCGCGGGGTCGGCCGACCAGCACGCGGCGTAGTCGTTCCAGAGCTGCTGTTGGTCACTCATCGCTGTTCCTCTTTCTTGGCTTGCTTGAACGTCTTGGCTTGCCTGGCGCCAATCGAGGCCAGGGCTCCATCTGTGATGGCGTGCAGTTTGACGGCGGCCGTACCGGAGCGGACGAGGACCAGGAGGCCTTGATAGAGGGTCAGGAGCTGGGCGGCCGACATCTCGACGTCGAGCTCCGCAGGCAAGAGCTGCTGGGCGCGGGCGCGGGTCAGTGCGTCGGCGAATCCGGACTCGATCGTCTCCAGCCCCCGGCGCACGCCGGGCGTGGCCTGCGGAACGGTGAATGACTCCACCGCGCTGTTGGTGAGCAGGCACCCAGGATCGGGTTCCGGGCCCGGGTTCGCGTCGAACGCCGAGGTGAAGAACGAGCGGATTCCTGCCACCGGGTCCTGTGCGTCTCGTAGGTGGACGCGGACCCTGGCGTCGACCACCCGCTCGTTGTAGGCGTCCAGCGCGGCACTGAACAGGCCCTCCTTGCTCCGGAACGCCCGGTACAGGCTGCCCGGGTGCATTCCGGTCGCTTCCTCGAGGTCACGCAGCGAGGCGCCGAGGTATCCGCGACGACGGAACAGCCGCATGGCGGAGGCCAGTACCTCTTCCTCGTCCCAGACCTGTTTACGACCCATCACGCTCCTCGTAGTTGAACGATCGCTCACAAACTAGCATGCTCGAAGACCCGACCGGCGCTGCACGCTCCGTCAGATGCCCCTCGGCGCAGCGCGCGCCGCGTCACGATCCCGCTCTGGATGAAGGCTTGTTCGGCAGCGGGATCCTGGCTGAGCCGTGAGCCGTGAGCCGTGAGCCCTCGAGGTGGCCGCTCGGGTTCCTGACCGGCTGGTGACGACCTCCAGGTGCGCCCCGCGGACCCGTGATCCCCACGAGCCCCGCGCGGATGGCTGAAACACCCTCATACCGGCCCCACTTGGCGAGCGCGGTTGTTTGACGAACGCCCAACTGAGTAGGCGTACATCTGGGCGTCCGTACGTGGTGACACCGCGTACGGATCGTCCGCCGACGACGCCGTCGCGCCACGCGGCGGCCGTCCCCCTCGACCCCAGGAGCACCATGACTCCGATCCTCTTCGTCTATGCCAAGGGCGGCCCTCCCCTGGAGTACGCGGTCCCGCGCATCGCCGCCCACTCCGAGGTGCACGTCCTGGCGCTCGCGCCGTTGCCCCGAACCACCGAGCCGGCGTGGCTGCCCGCGTGTGCGTCGGTCACCACGGCACCGCCGGGCGAGGGGGTGGAACTGGTCGATCTGATCTGTTCCCACGCCCGCCGCGTCCGTGCCGAGGCGGTGCTGACCCTGTCGGAGTACGCGGTGGTGGCCGTCGCCCACGCGAGCCTGCGGCTGGGTCTGCGCGGTGCCGGCGAGCGGGTCGCGGGGGCGCGGGACAAGCGTCTGATGCGCCGGATCTGGCGTGACGCAGGGGTGCCCGTACCGGGGTTCGCGGAGGTCCACGCTCCGGAGGACATCACGGCCGCCTTCGAGACCCTGAGGCCGCCGCTCCTGCTGAAGGCCGCCTGGAGCGCGGGTTCCACGGCTCACCTCACCGTGTGGAACGAGCAGCAGGCCGAGGCGGCCTGGAAGACCGGGCGTTCCGTCATGGAAGCCTCCTCCGCGCAGGGTTACGCGGAACTGCACGCCGCGGACGAGGGCGTCAGCGATTTCCTGCTGGAGGAGATCGTGACCGGAGAGGCCTCCGATTGGTTCGAGGGGGACGGGTGGGGCGACTACGTCAGCGTGGAGGGGATCGTCGCCGACGGCCGCTACCACCCGCTGTGCATCACCGGGCGGATGCCGACCATCGCGCCCTTCACCGAGCGGGCGAGCCTGGCTCCGGCCGCCCTCCCGAACGCGTTGCAGCACCGGATCGAGGAGGTGTCGCGCGCCGCCGTCGACGCGCTCGGACTCGACACCTGCGCCACCCACACCGAGATCAAGCTCGGCGCGGACGGGGCCATGTGGCTGATCGAGACCGCCGCCCGCTTCGGTGGGGTGATGACCACCCGGCAGGTGGAGACCGTCTTCGGGCTCGACATGATCGGCATGCTGGTGCGCCAGTTGCTCGGCCGGGAGGTCGCCTACCCGGAGCGGATGCTGACCGAGGGGGAGGGCGCCGCCGGATCCCTCGTCGTCCTTGCCGTCGACCCCGAGGGCCGGCCCTGGACCGAACTCCCGGCCTGGGACTTCGAGGCGGTCGACTGGCCCGCCCTGGTCGCGCCGGGATCCCGCGTGGAACCGGTGCGCGAAGCCAGTCTCGCGCCGGGCAGCCCGGTCCCGCCGTACGAGGAGGCGGGAGGGGCCAATTCCATGGCCGCGCTGTGCTTCCTCACCGCCGAGTCCGGGCCGGAGCTGCTGGCCGACTGCGGCCGCATCCTCGCGGCGCTGCCGAACGCCCTCACCGCCCCGTCCGTCGCCCTCACGGCCGCCCCGCCGCCGCCCGCCGCCGCCCCCACCGAGCCCTCCGCCCTGTCCGCCGACCGCTCGACGCCCGGGAGCACCGCATGACGAACGCCTCGACCATCACTGCCGCGCCGTCCTCCCGGGGCGCCGCCGTGGACACCCTGCTCACGCTCCCCTTGTTCGAGCAACTGGCCGGGGTGCTGGGCGGGCACCCGTACGTGAAGGTCGTCGTGGACCGCGACCAGGGCCTCTGGCACGTCCTCGACAGCGCCGTGCACTCCTTCCACGTCAACTACATAGCCACCGAGATCCAGGGGCTGACCGTCGAGCAGCTCGACGCCGAACTCGACCGCTTCAACCATGACGTCTACCAGGACCCCGCGCGGCGCTTCCTGCTCGGCGTCCTGTCGCTGCACTCCCGGGGCGGTCCGGAGCGGGACGAGCCGTTCATGGTCCTGGAGACCACCGAGGCCGACACCATGGGCGCGGACCTGTTGATCGAGTTCCACGCCTTCGTACGGGCTCACCTCGATCCCGCACTGGAGCTGCTGGTGAAGCCGGCCAACCACGGGCAGGAGAACGCCCTCGCGGCGGTGCCGGAGACCGTGGTGCCCCGTGCACGGGGTCACGCGCTCCTGGCGACCGCGCCCTTCGTGCCGTTGACGCTCGCCTCGGCCACCGGCCGGCTCCGCGCCTTCGCCTCGGGCGGGGAGTACCTGGCCGCCCGCGCGGACCTGACCTGGTACGACATCGTCGCCATGCCGGTGGTCCCCGACGACATTCCGCGGCTCGCCGGTTTGATCAATGCCCAGCCCACCACTCCGCTGTCGCACACCAACATGCTGGCGGCCGGGTGGGGCATCCCCAACGCCATCGTCCGCGGAGTCCTCGACACGATCGCCGACGAGAAGCTGGACGGTGCCTGGGTCCGCTACGAGGTCACGGCCGACGGCTTCGTCATCGAGCGCGCCGAGGAGCCGTCGGACCTCGCCGAACCGACCTGGCACACGCAGCGGGTCCGCCTCGACGCGCCGCACGTGACGGACGTACCGCTCGTGCCGCTGTCCGCGTTACGCGCCGGCGACCGGAACCGCTACGGCACCAAAGCAGCCAATCTCGGGGAACTGCACCACGTACTGCGCCACGGATCGGGCCGGCTGACCGGCTACTACTCCGTGCCCCGCCCGCCCCGGACCGACCTGCTCGGTCACCTGGCCGCCCGGCTGGGGATGCCCGAGGACGGCGATCTCGCCCAGCACGCGAGCGGGTTCCTGACCCGGCACGTCAAGGCGCCGGCGGGCATCGCCGTCCCCTTCTCCGTCCAACAGCGCTTCCTGGACTCCTCGCCGGCCGTGCAACAGAGCATCGGCAAGCTGAAGATGGCCCTGGAACTGAACTCCATGGACGCCGTGGACACGGTCTGCCTCCAATTGCAGCACTTGGTGCGCACCCTCCCGGTGCCCGAGGACCTCGTGCGCGCCCTGGACACGCAGCTGGTCGAGCACCTGGCGGGCACGGGCCGCTTCGCCGTGCGGTCCTCCTCGAACGCCGAGGACCTGCCGGGCTTCTCCGCTGCCGGGATCTACGAGTCCCACACCAAGGTCACCGATCTGCCGGGGCTGCTGGACGCCATCCGCCAGGTGTGGGCCTCGTTGCTCTCCCCGCGCAGCGTGCGGCTGCGCCACCAGGCGGGCATCTCCTTGGACGACACCTACATGGGGGTGATCGTCCAGCGCTACGAGCCGTCCCCGCTCGGAGGCGTCATGGTCACCTGCAATCCGACCAACCGGGCCGACTTCCGCAACGTGTACCTCAACTGCGCGCACGGGTCCACGGCCGACGTCGTCGACGGCCGGACGATGCCCCTGCAGTACCTGTACAACACGGTCGAGGGCGGCGGCCGCACGATCTCGCTGGGCGCGGCCACCGAGGACCTGGCGCAGGACACGCGGGCCCACCTGGGTCGGCTGGCGCTGGCGGGCCGCCTGCTCCAGTCCCATTTCGCCACGGACTACACCTTCGCGGGGCCGCTCGACATCGAATGGCTGCTCGGGCCGACAGGCGCGCTCCACATCCTCCAGCTGCGCCCGTACAGCGCCTGACCCGTTGGCGCTTCCCCGCGTACCGTCCCACCGGAAGTCCCACCCGAAGGTCGCCCATGCCCATTTCCCTGCGTACGCGCGTGAAACGCCGCGTCCGTCCGCCCGCCGCGGTGCTCCGCGTGATCCGTCTGAACAACGGGTTCCAGCTGTTGTTCAACCTGCTGTGGTGGATGCCGGTCTTCTACCAGTACCAGAAGCAGGCGGGCCTGTCGGACAGCCAGATCTTCGGCATCCAGAGCGTCTACTACGTGGCCTTCTGCCTGCTGGAGATACCCACCGGCTTCATCGCCGACCGCATCGGACAGCGCCGCTGCATGCAGCTCGGGGCGGCCGCGATGACTGCGGCGAACCTCCTCCCGGTCGCCTCGCCGTCCTTCGCGGGCTTCATGGCGCACTTCCTGGCCATCGCCGCCGCCCGCTCGCTGGTGTCCGGGGCCTCCAGCGCCTACCTGTACGAGTACCTGCACGAGCACGGCGCGGACGAGCACTACGTCCAGGCCGAGGGCACCGCCCGGGCGCTCGGCCTCTGGGCGAAGATCGCCTGCTGGCCGCTGGTCGGCGTCCTGATGCACGTCCGGCACGAGGCCCCTTACGTGCTGACCGCGCTCTCCACGCTCGGTTCGCTGGCCTGCGCCGCGGTCCTCCCGGCAATCGCGGCGCCCCGCGGGGGCGGTCACCCACCTGCGGAGCGCGTCGGGCTCCTCGATTCGGCCCGCCAGGCCGCGAAGGTTCTCGGAACGTCACGGTCCCTCGGGCCTTTGATGGTGCAGGGCGTGGCCATCTTCACGCTCGCCCGGATCTGCCAGGTCAACCTCTTCCAACCGCTGCTCCTCCAAAAGGACCTCCCCGTCGCCGACCACGGTGCGGTGCTGTCGGCGATGACGGTCGCCGAGGCCGTTGGTTCGGCCAGAACCGGCTGGTTGCGCAGCAGACTGGCCGACACCACCGTGGTCACCGTCCTCAGCGTGGTCATGGCACTCACGCTCGCGGCCACCACGCTGTCGGGGAGCCTGGGCACGATCCTGTGGCTGTGCGTGTTCGCCGCCGCGGCGGGCCTTGCGTACCCGGTGCAACGCAACCTGATCAACGCGGCCATCCCGCCGACCCCCTACCGGGCGACCCTGCTGTCGGTGGAGTCCATCATCGACCGCGGCGTGTGCGCGCTGGTGGCGCTGGCCGTCGGTGCCTACCTGGCGGCGGACCGCCTCGACGCGCTCCTCGTGCACGCGGCGGCGGCCACCTGTCTGCTGCTGCTCGTCGTGGGCGTCGTCCTGGGGCGGCTGCGTCGGGACGGGGGCGGAGACTTTCAGTGAAGCGGGTGTTCGGGTACGGCGTGAACGGTTCCGGGATTCCGGCCGGCCGGCGTTCGTCCGCCGAGGCGGAGAACTCGTCGAGGTCGGTGTCGCGGAAGCGCCGGACGGTCTTGCGGTCGAGGTGGAGACGGCGGCCGGGCAGCAGTTGACGATGGCCGCCCCGCGGGGCGGCCATCGTGGGGCTACGAGCCGTTCGGCTGGCCGCTGCTGGACCTCATGGCCGCGGCCGGACAGCCGCTCGGATGCGAGCTCAGCATCCGGGTTCCGCCGGAGCTCGTACGGTATTCGCGCGGGCCCGGCGGGCGGCTCAGCCGCGCTGCGCGCGGATGAGGTCGCGGTACCAGGCGAAGGACGCCTTCGGGGTGCGGACCTGGGTGTCGTGGTCGACGTGCACGAGACCGAAGCGCTGATGGAAGCCCTCGGCCCATTCGAAGTTGTCCATCAGGGTCCAGGTGAAGTAGCCGCGGACGTCCACGCCCTGGGCCACGGCGGCGTCGACGGCCTGGAGGTGGGTGTCCAGGTAGTCGATGCGGTCGAGGTCGGGGACGGTGCCGTCCGCGGTGACGACGTCCTCGACCGAACAGCCGTTCTCCGTGATGTAGACCGGCGGGAGGGCCGGGTAGCGCTCCTTGAGGCCGACGAGCAGTTCCCGTAGGCCGTCGGGGACGACGGGCCAGTCGAAGGCGGTGCGGCGGTAGCCCTCGATGGGGGCCTCTTCGAACGGCAGGCCCTCGGACGTCGGAGCCTGGATGCGGGTCGGGTTGTAGTAGTTGACGCCGAGCGCGTCCAGCGGGGCGGAGATCAGTTCGAGATCGCCGTCCTGGACGGAGCCGCCGAGAGTGGCGTCCGCGCCGTAGGCCGACAGGTCGGGGTAGGCGCCCGTAAGGATCGGGTCGTTGAACAGGCGGTTGTGGAGGTTGTCATAGGCCTGCGCGGCGGCGCGGTCGGCGGGGGCGTCCGAGGCGGGCCAGACCGGGGTGCAGTTGTTGGCGATCATCACCTGGAGGCCACGTGCCCGCAGCTCCCGCAGGGCGAGGCCGTGGCCGAGCAACTGGTGGTGGACCACCGGCAGGCAGTCCAGGAACAGGGTGCGGCCCGGCGCGTGGATGCCGAGGCCGTAGCCCCAGACCGCGTGGATGAACGGCTCGTTGAGCGTGATCCACTTCTGGACGCGGTCACCCAGCCTGTCGGCCATGATGGCGGTGTACTCGGCGAAGCGGTACGCGGTGTCGCGGCTCAGCCAGCCGCCCTCGTCCTCAAGGGCCTGCGGCAGGTCCCAGTGGAACAGTGTCGGGACGGGTTCGACGCCGCGTGCGAGCAGGCCGTCGACCAGCCGGTCGTAGAAGTCCAGGCCCGGGAGGTTGACCTCGCCCTTGCCGGTCGGCTGGATCCTGGGCCAGGCGATGGAGAAGCGGTAGCCGGTGAGGCCCGCCTCGGCCATCAGCGCCAGATCCTCCTCGTACCGGCGGTAGTGGTCGCAGGCCACGTCACCGGTGTGCCCGTCGCGGACCGTACCGGGGCGGGCAGTGAAGGTGTCCCATACCGACGGTCCGCGGCCGTCCTCCTTGGTGGCGCCCTCGATCTGGTAGGACGCCGTCGAGGCACCCCAGACGAAGTCCGCCGGCAGATGGTCCAGCTTCATGTACGACAACCTCCCAAAATATGAGCCTGACTCATGTTAGCTCGCTTGATGGGATGATGGAACCGTGAAGCAAGATCGCACCTCGGGGACGCTGCGCCGCCGGCCCGTCCAGAAGCGCAGCGCCGAACGTTTCGAACGGCTGCTGGACGCCTGCGCCGAACTCCTGGACGAGGTCGGCTACGCCGCGCTGACCACCAAGGAAGTGGCCCGCAGGGCCGAGGTGCCCATCGGCACCCTCTACCAGTTCTTCTCCGACCAGGAGGGGCTGATCGGCGCGCTCGCCGCCCGGAACCTGGAGGCCTTCCTGGAACGGGTCGCGGTCCGGCTGGAGCGCGAGAAACCAGAAGACATCTCGGGCCTCGTCGAGGTGGCCGTCGAGGAGTACGTCGCCATGCGCCGGACGATCACCGGTTTCGGCGTGGTCGACTTTGGCGCGGCGGGCCGGGACCATACCCTCGATCCGGCCCTGGACAACAACACGGCGGTCGCCGGCCGGCTGCGCTCCCTGACCGCGTCCCTGTCCGGCGTTCAGGACGACGCCGAACTGGAGATCGCCGTCCGGGTTGCCCTGGAATGCGCGGACGGCGTGCTGAGACTTGCCTTCCGTACCGATCCGCAGGGCGACCCCCAGCTGATCGCCGAGTGCAAACGAGTCGTCAACAGCTATCTGAACGATCGAATCCGGTCACTGGGGACGAGTCGGGGAGGGCGCTAGCGGACGCTCCTGACCTTCCAGACCAGTACCGCGCCGAGCGCGGACATGGCCGCGGAGCAGAGGAACAGCGAGCGGTAGCCCCCCAGATCCCCGAGCGCGACCGAGGCGATCGGGGGTACCAGAACGTAGGGCAGGGAAGCCATCAGGTTGGCCAGGGCCATGTCCTTGCCGCGGTCCGCCGAGGTGGGGAGCACCTCGGTGACCAGGGCGGTGTCGACGGCCAGGTACACGCCGTAGCCCAGGCCCAGGATGACGGCCGCGACCAGGGTCATGGTCCAGGTGGGCGACAGGGCGAGCGGGATCGCGGCGACGGCCATCGTGAGGCCGCCGAGGAAGACGAGCACGCGGCGCTTGCCCAGCTTGTCGGAGAGCCAGCCGCTGAGGACGACCGTCGAGATCGTGGCCAGGCAGTTGACGCCGACCACGATGAGCAGGCCGTCCTCGGTCGACTGGCCGGGGAACAGCTGCTCGTAGTGCAGGACGTCGTCCAGGAAGTACGGCATGTAGAGCGTGCCCAGGCCGTAGCCCAGCCCCATGATGAACCGTGAGCTCATCGCCCAGACGAAGTCGGGGTGCTCGCGCGGGCTGATCCGGTAGCCGTCCAGGAAGGCGCGCAGCGAGAACGGCTCGCGGTGGTCGGGGGGAAGCTGCGGGTCCTTCATGACGACCGCGAACAGTACGATCATCAGCGGGAACGCGGCCATCAGCACGTACTGCGCGGAGAAGCCCGTGACCAGCCCGAGCAGCAGCCCGCCCGCGATCAGGCCGCCGGCCTGCGGGACCGTGGCCCAGCCCAGCACCACACCGCGTTGCGCGACGGGGACCCGGTCGGGTATCACCGGGGCGAGCCCGGCACCGATGATCATGAAGGCGGCGGACAGCACGAGAGAGCCGAGCGCGATCCCGGCGACCGTCGTCTGGATGCCGGTATAGAGCAGCGCTGCCGTGCAGACCAGCGAGCCCGCGATCATCCACGGCCGGCGGCGGCCGAAACGGCCGGTGGTGCGGTCGCAGAGCGCGCCGGCCAGCGGCGCGATGATGATTCCCGAGATCGCGCCCATCATGCTGACCCAGGCGTAGCTGCCGACCTTCCCCGCCGGGTCGATCTGGGCGATCTGCTCGGGCATCAGGAACGTGGTCGGCACTTGCATCGGGATGAACATCCCGGTGTTGGCCAGCACGTACAGGGCGATCCAGCCGGGGCCGACCTTGCGGGTCGGCTCGGCGAGGGCCTCGGGCCGTGCGGGGGCGAGGCTCATCGGGGCACTCTCTTGAGGTGGACGAGCTCGCTCGTGCAGTCGAAGGCCAGCAGCGGCGGGAGGCCGTGACTGAGCAGGACGGCGCCCTCGTGGACGGCGCCGGTGTCCTCGTCCCGGTAGCGGGCACGGGGGTCGAGGCCCTTCAGCCGGGTGCGGGCGACGGTGCGGTTCAGCCCGGACGGCTGGAACTGGAAGACGACGACCTCGTCCCCGGTGAGGTACTGCACGGCGCCGTGCCCGAGGCGATACAGGGCGCCGCCGTGCACCACGGGCCGGATCCGCTTGTACTGTTCGACCAGCGCCCGGGCCCAGGCCAGCTCATCCGCGCTCCATTTCCGCAGGTCGCCGCCGATGCCCATCGCTCCGGCCATCGAGACGTGGAAGCGGTACCGGACCGGGGCCGGACGGGCGGTGAAGCTGTTCGGGCTGTCGGTGACCCAGGCGCCCATGGTCCGGGCAGGCAGCAGCTGGCAGTGGCCGTGCTGGATCGCGACCCGTTCGGCGGCGTCGGTGTTGTCGGAGGTCCAGACCTGGTCGGCGCGGGCCAGAACGCCCAGGTCGGCCCGCCCGCCGCCGCCCGCGCACGACTCCAAGTACAGGTCGGGACGGGCGGCGCGCAGCCGGTCCATCACCTCGTATACGCCGCGCGTGTGCTCGATCCAGACCCGGTCGGGGTCGGCGGCCCCCGGCTGCCCCGCCTCGCTGAAGGACCGGTTCATGTCCCATTTGAGGAAGGCGACGTCCAACTCGGTGACGGTCCTGACCAGCCACTCGACCGCCCATTCACGGACGTCGCGGCGGGCGAAGTTCAGCACGTGCTGGTTACGGCCCTGCGTGCGCGTACGGCCGTCCTGGCAGAGGATCCAGTCAGGGTGCGCACGGAACAGGTCGCTGTCGGGGTTGACCGCCTCGGGCTCGACCCACAGGCCGAAGCCCATGCCCAGCGCGCGAACGTGGTCGGCGAGCGGGCCCAGGCCGTCCGGGAAGCGGTCGGGGTTGGGCCACCAGTCGCCGAGCCCGGCCATGTCGCTGGTGCGGGCGCCGAACCAGGCGTCGTCCACCACGAAGATCTCGACGCCGAGACCCGCGGCCAGCTCGGCCAGCTCGGTCTGCTGCTTCTCACTGATGTCGAACTCGGTCGCCTCCCACGAGTTGAAGATCAGCGGGCGTTCGGCCGGCCGGGCGGGCAGCACCTGGCCTTCGATGTAGGCGTGCCAGCGGCGACTGGTGCCGCCGAAGCCGTCGGGGGCGTACAGCCCGGTGAAGACGGGGGTCTCCAGGCGCTCGCCGGGGAGCAGTTTCCAGACCAGGCCCTCGTGGCCGAAGCCCCCGGTCCAGGAGGCGCGGCCGTAAGGGTCGCGGCGCAGGGTGACCCGGCGGCTGCCGCTCCAGGCCAGGGCCGCGCTCCAGACCTCGCCGTGCTCCTCGGCGGCGTCGTGCGCGTCGAGCATCAGCCAGGGTCCGGCGTGCTGTCCTGTGATGCCGAGGCGACTGGTGAACACCGTCTCCCCGATGGGCACACGGTCGCGCTGGAGCTGGAACTCCCTGCCCCACTCTCCCACCACATGGCTGACCCGGTAGTCGTCGCGGGCGGGCAGCGTCCAGGAGGCGGAGTCGAACCGCAGGACGTCCACCGGCTCGTCCGCGGTGAGGACCGCCCAGCGTTCCATCTGGTCGTGGCCGTCCCGGATCCGGTAGTGCAGGTCGAGACCCAGGGAGCGGACGCGGTCGGTGAAGGAGAGCGTGAGCAGGCCGTCCTCAGCCCGGTGCGAGACGAACCGCCACTCGAAGCCGCGCACGCCGTCGTCGAACCGGACGGTCAGCGATGGTGCCCCGAACCGCAGGCCGCCCTCGACCACGTACTCCTCGCCGCCGGGGTCGTCGCCGCCGGGGTCCTCGGCGGGCAGGTCGGCCGCGATCACGACGGCCTGCTCCAGGGTCAGCGGCCGGCCCCAGTGCACGTGCCGGGGGACGTCGTCGGCGTCCAGCTGGAAGGCGTAGGAGGTGCCGGGCGTGCTCAGCAGCCACAGGCGGGCTTCGGAATGGTAGGTGATCACACGCGGCCTTAATGTGAGTACGGCTCATGTTTTGTGCGCATGCTACGTGAGCGCACCTGCAACGCCAACCCCCTTGACGGGGGCTGCCGTCGGGAAATGGAGAGGATCGCTCCAGCGGGGGCGGGGCCCTCGCATGCCCGAGAGCGGGAGCGCCGATTCCGGCTGTCGGGATCAGGGAGTGGGCGGTGCGGAGACGACTGCGGTGTTCCGCCGGCGTGCCGTGGTGGCCTGGCTCCTGGAGCACGGCAAGCTCCAGGTCCCCACCACCCCGCCCACAGCCACCGCGCGGCGGCCGGGCCTACGTGGACTTGCCCTGGCCGGTCCGGGGGAGTCTCGCGTGTGCGCGCGGCACGACTGCGGTGGTGTGGTCCCGGTGTGCTGTGGCGCCGAGCACGGGCGAGAGGCCGAGCCGGTGCACGCCTGCTGCGAGAGACGGCGGAAGCAAATGAGCGCTGTGGCGATCCAGCGAAGGCCGGGAAGTGTTCCGCCTTGCGCTCGTAGCGACGGTGTAGGCGGCGGCACCCGGCCAGCCGCGCCACCGTCCGCTCCACGGCCCAACGGCGGCGGCTCTGGCTGCCGTTGCGAGGATTCGATGCCCCTGTGGGCCATGCGCGGGACGACGCTCCGGGCGCGGAGCCACCGGCGCAGGTGGTCATGGTCGTAGCCCTTGTCGGCATGGAGCTTGGCGGGCCGTGCCGACGGGGCCCGCGCCGCGAGCGTATCGGCGGGATGCCCCGCACCAGGGGCTCCAGGCCCTGGCTGGCATGGGTGTTGGCGGCGGATGTTGTTGCCCGCGTGTGCACCGAGTCGATCGCGCACCGCGGCCAGTCCAGGCCGCCGTGCGCGCCGAGTTCGTCCAGGACCAGGCGGTGGAGCTTGCCCCACACCCGAGCCCGGCTCCACTCAGTGAACCGCCGGTGTGCGGTCGGCCCGGACGGGCCGAAGCCCGGCGGGAGTTGGTGCCACGTACAGCAACTCCCACAACCGGGTCCGGCGCCAGCCGCTCACCAGCGTCATCACGCCGGCCAGCCTAGTGATCAAGCCAGTTGACGATCTCTCAGGAGGGCGTCACCGTCTCGCGCGGTCCGGGGTGCCCGCGCCCCCCGTCGCAGACGTAAAGGGTATGTAAGATCATCTTGCATCCCAACCACGTGATGAGTCTTGATGCTTGGGTGCCCTCCGTTATGAATGACCCGGACAGGGACTTACGGTCCGTTGCGGTCGGGGCATACCGCCACGAGAACCGGGCCTCGCTCACGACGGTCCTCACAGGCGGCAGACCCTTGCATGTGCGCAGGCGTGGTTGCCTTCTCTAGCAAGTGAGGTCCTGCCGGATGAGACGGCGTACATCAACGACCGGGGCGATACCCCCCGGTACCCGCCCCCGCCCCCGCGGCACGGCGCGGCTGCGCTGCACGGTAGGCGCGCTCCTGCCCGCGGCACTGGTGGCCGGGCTGCTCACGGCCGCTCCGGCGGTGGCCCTGGAGCAGCGCGCGACGCTGGCGCGGGCCGAGGGCCGGGCCCTGGCGCTCGACTACTGGATCAACGGTGGTGCCGGGATCCGGGAAGCGGCCGAGCAGGCGCTCCTGGGCTCCGACGAGGACGTCCAGAAGTTCCTCGACGCCAACACGGCCATCAGGTACGACGACGACTACGTCGCGGCCAGCCGACTGTTCAACGCGGGCGGCCCCGCCGTCCGCGCGGCGGCCAAACAGGCCCTGAAGGGCACGCCGGCGCAGCTCGACACCTTCCTCGACAAGGGCTGGCAGACGCCGCTGGACGAGGACCGCCAGGTCGAGGTCTCCCGGGTCATCAACTTCGGCGGCGTCGGTGTGAAGGACGCGGGCCAGGCGGCGCTCAAGGGCACCGCCGAGGACCGGGCGACGTTCCTGGCTTCGGGCCAGTACGGGGCGCGCGAGACGGACAACGAGGTCGCGGTCTCGAAGCTGGCGACGATCGGCGGCCCGAACGTGAAGGCGGCGGCGAAGGTCGCGCTGCGCGGGACGGCGGACGACATCGCCGAGTTCCTGGAGATTGGGCAGTTCACCGCGCGCAACCGGGACCAAGAGTACGCGACGATCGCACAGCTCACTGAGGACGCGAAGCTGGCGGGCCGGCAGGCCGAGGACGCCACGAAGGCGGCCCTGGAGGCCTCCGCGAAGGCGATCGCGGCTTCCGAGCTCGCGAAGACCGCCGCGCTGAAGGCCGCGGAAGAGACCCGGCAGGCCAAGAACGACGCCAACCGCGCGGCGGTGAAGGCGAAGCAGGCCGCCGACGCGGCCCGCGCCGCCGCCTCCGCCGCCCAGCAGGCGATTGGTTCGGCCAACGCCGCCAACCGTGCCGCGCGGATCGCGGCGAGCGCCGCCGCGCAGACCGCCAGCGCCGCAGCGGCGGCGGCCAACGCCGCCAACGAGGCCTACAACGCGGCCATCGCCGCGGGCGGGGACGCGGGCAAGGCCGCTGACGCGCGCAACGCGGCGGCC
>NZ_JBHWVM010000083.1:0-35242 GCF_042736805.1 Streptomyces sp. NPDC060031 | reverse complement strand
AGCGTGTGCTCGGGCCGGTACCCGCTGGCCCCGCGGTGTCCGATGACCGTCGGGACGGGGAGGTCCCGGTACCCGCCGCCGCCCCCGTGGCCGCCATCGGCGGCCGAGGCGGATCCCCCCGAGAGCCCGGTCAGGCCGCCGCCCGCTGCCAGGACGGCCGCCCCCAGGACCGTGCGCCGCGCTGCCCCACCCTGCGTCATGAATGCTCCTCCATATCGGCCCGAATCGGCCCGCAGATGGTAGACAAATGCCGATGGCGGGAAGGCGATGCTGTGGGGAACATGGCGGAAACGTGCGTCAACACTGCGTATCCACCTCGTGAACCCGATGTGCGATCAGACCTGACCCACGAGTATCGTCCTCACCTGCACTGCCGCAGAGCGGCGAGTGCGCGAACCCGCTTTTCGAGCCGGAGGGCCCACGTTGTTCCGTACTGCGCTCATCAAAGCCACTGTCGGACCCGTCATGCGCCTGATGTTCCGCACCCGCGTGGAGGGCATCGAGAACATCCCGGGCTCCGGAGCCGTGATTTTGGCGGGCAACCACCTCACCTTCATCGACTCCATGATCCTGCCGCTGGTGTGCGACCGAACGGTGCACTTCATCGGCAAGGACGAGTACGTGACGGGCAAGGGAGTCAAGGGCCGTCTGATGGCCTGGTTCTTCACCGGCGCCGGGATGATCCCCGTCGACCGTGACGGGGCCAACGGCGGCGTCGCGGCCTTGATGACCGGTCGCAGGATCCTCGAAGAGGGCAAGATCTTCGGCATCTACCCCGAGGGCACCCGCTCCCCCGACGGCCGCCTCTACCGCGGCCGCACCGGCATCGCCCGCCTCACCCTGATGACCGGCGCGCCCGTGATCCCCTTCGCGATGATCGGCACCGACAAGCTCCAGCCCGGCGGCGCGGGCATGCCGCGTCCGGGCCGGGTCACCGTCCGGTTCGGCGAGCCGATGGAGTTCTCCCGGTACGAGGGCATGGACCGCGACCGCTACGTGCTGCGCGCCGTCACCGACTCGGTGATGGCCGAGGTCATGCGGCTCTCGGGCCAGGAGTACGTGGACATGTACGCGACCAAGGCCAAGGAAGCCGCGTAGCGCTCACTGCCGGCGCAGTGACCGGCTGACGCCCGCCGCGGTCGTCGTGGCGAGGATCCAGCCGGTCACGATCAGCACGTACGACAGCCACTGGTGCCAGCCGCGCGGGGCGAAGGCCGATTCCTGGCCGAAGTCGATGATCGGCAGCATCAGGTCGATCGTGTAGAACACCGGGTTGAACTCGGGAGCCTCCCCCGCCTTCAGCGGTTGCGGGTGCCGCAGCCCGTACGCGACGGTTCCCGTCAGCAGCAGGGCGAGCAGCCAGCCCGCCGCGCGCAGCGGCCGGAAGCCGTAGCCGACGGTGACGTCCTGGAGCAGCCCCCAGAGCCGGGCGGCCCGGGGCAGGGTGCCGCGGTGCCGGCGGAGCTTGGCGAGCTGGACGGTCCGGGCGCCCGCCTCGTCGCCCGCCGTACGGTAGGCCGCGGCGAGCTGCTCGTAGGCGTACGGGAGGTAGCCGGACTCCTCGCGCTCCAGGACGGGCAGCCGCTCCTCGGCGGGGAGGTGCGGGCTGAGGGTGCGGTAGGTGAGCCCCTCGATGCGGATCCGCCGCGGCCAGGTCTCGGACGGCATGTGCAGCAGGTCGAACTGGGAGCGCCGCAGGTTGATGGTGCCCTGGACGCACTCGGCGCCGCTCAGCCAGACCTCGCCGATCGCGCAGCTGGAGGCGCGCAGGGCGACTGCGCCGGGGTGGACGAGCCGGGCGTCGCCGAGGAAGAGCTGGCCGGGGATCCGGGAGCCCGTGAGGTTGAACATCCCTTGCGATTCCAGCCCCCTGGCCCGTACGTCGGTGCCGACGGTCAGCGTCTCGGCGTGCAGGGATATGGTGCCGGGGGCGAGGAGCCGGGCGTTGTTCAGGTTGATCTGGCCGCCGACGGTGGCGCCGTTGATGCGCGTCTGGCCGTGGACGGTGAGGTCCATGGCGATGACGTCGGTCCCGATGTCGGCGTGGTTGAACTGGAGCGCCGCCTCCTGGCCCTCCTCGGCCGGGCCGGGCGTGCCGATGACCGCCTTCCGGAGGAAGAGTCCGCCGGCTATCCGGGCGCCGGCGAGGCGGACCGGCCCGCTGATGCGGCAGCAGGAGAGCCTGAGCGCGATGTCGACGCTGACGGTGGAGGCGGTCAGGCCGGGCAGGGCCGAGTCGCTCAGTGCCACGGCGCGCAGCCGGGCCCCGTACAGGACGGGTTTGCGCTCGAACCAGCAGGCCCGCAGCCGGATCGCGTGCTCGATGTCGGCGTACTTGAGGTTGAGCTTGCCGGTGATCCGGGCGCCCCGCACGTTCAGGCCGGGGACCAGCCCGTCGGCCGGGAGCTCGCGCAGCAGCAGGAAGGCGAGCACCTCGGCGCGTACGGTCCGTTCGGGCCCCCACGCGGCGCCGTCGGTGGCCTCCTCGTCCGGGGCCTCACGGAAATCGACGCCTTCCCCGCGGGGGAAGGCGTCCCATACGCGGCGCTCCGCCGGGGTCAGGTCGTTGATCTCCATCGCCGGGATGGTGTCCCGCCGCCCGACGGGCTGTCAACTGGCGGCGGAACACCCTCCTCTGGCGGAACGTCAGTGTTCGACGCCGCCCTGGAGCTTCTGGCCCTTCAGCAGGAACCAGGCGGCCGCGGCGGTGGCGAGCAGTACGGCCGCACCGACGCCCGAGGCGAGCCGGAGCCCGTCCACGAAGGCGTCCTGGGCCGCGCCGACCATCTGCCCGGCGGTCTGCGGGTCCAGCGACCTGGCGGCTTCGACGGCGCCGCCGAGGGATTCGTGCGCGGCGTCGGCGACCGGGCCGGTGACCGAGGCGGGGGCGTTGAAACCCTGGTAGACGCCGGTGACGATGGAGCCGAGCAGGGCGATGCCGAGGGCGGCGCCGAGTTCGTACGCCGTCTCGGAGACGGCGGAGGCCGAACCGGCCTGCTCCTTGGGGACGCTGGAGAGGATCACGTCGGAGGTGACGGTGAAGGAGAAGCCGGCGCCGAGTCCGACGACGAGCAGGGCCGCGCCGAGCAGCGGGTACCCGCTCTCCTTGTGGATCACGGTGAGCGCGGCGAGGGCCAGGCCGATGGCGGCGAGGCCGCCGGTCACGAGGGACCGTACCGAGTACTTGCGGGCGTACTTGCCGGCGACCAGGCCGGTGGCCACCGCGCCGATGGCGGCGGGCAGTTCGGCGAGCCCGGCCTCCAGGGGGTCGCGGCCCTGTACGAGCTGGAGGAACTGGGAGAGGAAGAAGACCAGTCCGGACAGCCCGAAGACGGTGAGCAGGTCGGCGAGGACCGCGCCGGAGAAGCCGCGGTGCTTGAAGAGCCGCATGTCGAGCAGCGGGGACGGCAGCGAGTACTGGCGGCGGACGAAGGCGTACAGGCATCCGGCGCCGATGACGGCGGCGGCCCCGACCCCCCAGGTAGCGCCGTGGGCGGCGACTTCCTTGACGGCGTAGACCACGCCGATGACGCCGACGAGGGACAGGGCGACGCTGACCAGGTCCCAGGGACCCGAGACCGGATTCTTGGACTCGGGGAGCATCTTGACGCCGACGAGGACCAGGGCGGCCATCACGGGCAGGTTGATGAGGAAGACCGAGCCCCACCAGAAGTGCTGGAGCAGGGCTCCGCCCACGACCGGTCCGACGGCCGCGCCGGCGGAGGCCGTGGCACCCCAGATGCCGATGGCGAGGCTGCGTTCCTTCGGGTCGTGGAAGATGTTGCGGATCAGCGCCAGGGTGGACGGCATCAGGGTCGCGCCGGCCACGCCGAGGAGCGCCCGGGCGGCGATCATCATCTCGGGGCTGGTGGCGTAGGCGTTGAGGACCGAGACGGCGCCGAAGGCGGCGGCGCCGACCAGGAGCAGCTTCTTGCGGCCGATGCGGTCGCCGAGGGAGCCCATGGAGACGAGCAGTCCGGCGATGACGAAGGAGTAGATGTCGCCGATCCACAGCAGTTGCGTGCCGGACGGCTTGAGGTCCTCGCTGAGCGAGGGCGTGGCGAGGCCGAGCACCGTCGCGTCGACCGCGACCAGCAGGACGGCCAGGACGAGCACGGACAGCGCGAGCCAGCGCCCGGGGCTCTTGGTCTCCTCCCCCGGCTCCAGGCCCAGCTGTTCGGTACGGCTCATTTCTCCACGCTCCGTCTTACGCCACCGAGCAGCAGCTCGATGATCATGTACTGAAAGTCCTTGGCGGCGACCCGGCCGTCCATGACGGCCCAGGCGCAGGTGCCGATGAGGCCGTAGAGGGCCTCGGTCAGCCAGGCGGGGCTCAGGTCGATCCGGATGTCGCCCTCGTCCTGGCCGCGCCGGAAGAGCGCGCTGACGCGGGCGTCGAGCCGGGCCCATCCCTCGTGGACCTGGTCGCCCTCGAAGAGCTGGTTCTCGGTGACGAGGAAGGCGAGCAGCTCGGCGTTGGGCTCCGTCTCGGCGACGAGCCGCCTGAGCGCGTCGATCGCCGTGCCCTCCTGGAGCCGGGCGTTGTCGAACGCCACCTCGAACTCCCGGATCCCGAGCTCTTCGAGGGCACGTACGAGGGCGTCGCGCCCGGCGAAGTGCCGGTGGAGGGTCGCGCGGCCGATTCCGGCGGCGCGGGCGACCTCGTCCATCGTGGCGGTCGATTTGCGGGAGAGCAGGGCTGCCGCGTCGCGGAGCACCCGGTCACGATCCATAGCCATGAGACAAGCATACTCCGAATGAGACGTCGACGTCTCATTGGATCGACAAATGAGCTGCCGGACGGGCAGCCCGAAAGGAATCCTGCCGAAATGAACCCGACGAATCCGCCGAAGCCGCTGCTGTTGATCGACGTCGACGGCCCCCTGAACCCGTACGCCGCCCAGGCCCAACGACGCCCCGAGGGCTACAGCACGCACCGGATGCGCCCGACGGGCTGGACGCAGGCCGAGAGCCGGCGTCCGCTGCGGGTCTGGCTCGACCACGGCCACGGCGCGCAGCTGCTCGCGCTGGCGGACTCGTACGAGCTGGTGTGGGCGACGACCTGGAAGGACGAGGCCAACGACTGGATAGGCCCGCACCTGGGGCTGCCGGGGCTCCCGTTCATCGACTGGCCGGTGATGCACGGCCGGGCGCCGCGCGGGACCTTCTGGAAGACCCAGTACATCCTGGAGTTCGCGGGGACGCGGCCCTTCGCGTGGATCGACGACGACATCACGGACAGGGACCGCGAGTACGTCGACCAGCGCCACCCCGCGCGGACCCTGCTGCTGCGCATCGACGAGCGGATCGGGCTGACCCGGCCGGACTTCGACGCGCTGGCGGACTGGGCCGCGTAGACGCCGGCGGGACGCCGAAGGGGCGGCCGGAGCGCGGGCTCCGGCCGCCCCTTCGGGGATGCGGCTACTGCTTGTGGGTCGCCCAGGCGTGCTGGATGACCAGGTCGGCCTTGAGCTCGGTGAGCTGGACGGCGACCGCCGACGGGGCGGTGCCGCCGCGGCCGTTGCGCGAGGCAAGCGCGCCCGGCACGTTGAGGACGGTGCGGACCTCCGGCGTCAGGTGCTCGGAGATCTTCGCGAACTGTTCGTCCGTGAGCTCGTCGAGCTCGATGCCGAGCGCCTCGCACTCCTTGACGCACTCGCCCGCGACCTCGTGCGCCACCCGGAACGGCACACCCTGCTTGACCAGCCACTCCGCGATGTCGGTGGCGAGCGAGAAGCCCGCCGGGGCCAGCTCCTCCATCCGCTCCCGGTTGACCGTGAGGGTCGCCATCATCCCCGTGAAGGCGGGCAGCAGGACCTCGAGGGTGTCGCAGGAGTCGAAGACCGGCTCCTTGTCCTCCTGGAGGTCCCGGTTGTAGGCGAGCGGGAGCGCCTTCAGCGTCGCCAGCAGGCCCGTCAGATTGCCGATGAGCCGGCCCGACTTGCCGCGCGCCAGCTCGGCGATGTCCGGGTTCTTCTTCTGCGGCATGATCGACGACCCGGTGGAGAAGGCGTCGTGCAGGGTCACGAAGGAGAACTCCTTCGTGTTCCAGATGATGATCTCCTCCGCGATCCGGGACAGGTTGATCCCGATCATCGCGGTGATGAAGGCGAACTCGGCGACGAAGTCGCGCGAGGCCGTGCCGTCGATGGAGTTGCCGACCGAGCCCCGCTCGAAGCCCAGGTCGGCGGCGACCGCCTCCGGGTCCAGGCCCAGCGAGGAACCGGCCAGCGCGCCCGAGCCGTAGGGGGAGACTGCGGTCCGGGTGTCCCACTGGCGCAGCCGCTCCGCGTCCCGGGACAGGGCCTGCACGTGAGCCAGTACGTGGTGGGCGAAGAGCACCGGCTGGGCGTGCTGGAGGTGCGTGCGGCCCGGCATCGCGACGTCGGCGTGCGCCTCGGCGAGGCCGACGAGCGCGTCCTGGAGCTCGGCGACCAGGCCGCCGATGGTCCGGGCGTGGTCGCGCAGGTACATCCGGAAGAGGGTGGCCACCTGGTCGTTGCGGGACCGGCCGGCCCGCAGCTTGCCGCCGAGGTCGGCGCCGAGCCGCTCCAGCAGGCCGCGCTCCAGGGCGGTGTGCACGTCCTCGTCGGCGACGGTGCCGGTGAAGGTGCCGGCCGCGACGTCGGCTTCGAGCCGGTCGAGGCCCGCGATCATCCGGTCGAGCTCCTCGGCCGTGAGCAGGCCGGCCTTGTGCAGTACGCGCGCATGGGCCCGGGAGCCCGCGATGTCGTACGGCGCGAGTCGCCAGTCGAAGTGGACCGACGCGGACAGCTTCGCGAGGGCCTCGGCGGGGCCGTCGGCGAAGCGGCCGCCCCAGAGCCGGACGTCACCGTTGTTGCTGCTCACAGCTACTGCTCCTCAAGAGGGTGGATGTGCGGACGGCTCCCCGCCGCGGAGGAGCGGGGAGCCGTCCTTGGTACTGCGTGTAACGACGCGAAGGACCCGGACGACCCGGATGATCCGGACGACTCAGGCGACTCAGACGAGGTCGCGGCGCGCGGCGATCTTCGAGGACAGGCCGAAGATCTCGATGAAGCCCTGGGCCTTGGACTGGTCGAAGGTGTCGCCCGAGTCGTAGGTCGCCAGGTTGAAGTCGTACAGCGACTCGTCGGACCTGCGGCCCGTGACGACGGCGCGGCCGCCGTGCAGGGTCATCCGAATCTCACCGGTGACGTGCTGGTTGGCCTCGTTGATGAAGCCGTCCAGCGCCCGCTTGAGCGGGGAGAACCACAGGCCGTCGTAGACCATCTCGCCCCAGCGCTGCTCGACCTGCCGCTTGTAGCGGGCCAGCTCGCGCTCGACGGTGACGTTCTCCAGCTCCTGGTGGGCCGTGATCAGCGCGATGGCGCCCGGGGCCTCGTACACCTCACGGGACTTGATGCCGACGAGGCGGTCCTCGACGATGTCGATCCGGCCGATGCCCTGGGCTCCGGCGCGCTCGTTGAGCTGCTGGATGGCCTGGAGGACCGTGACGGGCCTGCCGTCGATGGCGACCGGGACGCCCGCCTTGAAGGAGATGACGACCTCGTCTGCCTCCCGCGGGAGGGCCGGGTTCGAGGTGTACTCGTAGATGTCCTCGATCGGGGCGTTCCAGATGTCCTCCAGGAAGCCCGTTTCGACGGCGCGCCCGAAGACGTTCTGGTCGATGGAGTACGGGGACTTCTTGGTGGTCGCGATCGGGAGGTCGGCCTTCTCGGCGAAGGCGATCGCCTTGTCCCGGGTCATCGCGTAGTCGCGGACCGGGGCGATGCACTTGAGGTCGGGGCCGAGGGCGGCGATGCCGGCCTCGAAGCGGACCTGGTCGTTGCCCTTGCCGGTGCAGCCGTGGGCGACGACCGAGGCGCCGTGCTTGTGCGCGGCGGCGACCAGGTGCTTGACGATCGCCGGGCGGGAGAGCGCCGAGACCAGCGGGTAGCGGTCCATGTAGAGGGCGTTCGCCTTGATCGCCGGGAGGCAGTACTCGTCGGCGAACTCGTCCTTGGCGTCCGCGACCTCGGCCTCTACGGCGCCGCAGGCGAGCGCGCGCTTGCGGATGACGTCCAGGTCCTCGCCGCCCTGGCCGACGTCCACGGCGACGGCGATGACCTCGGCGCCCGTCTCCTCGGCGATCCAGCCGATGGCGACGGAGGTGTCCAGGCCGCCTGAATAGGCGAGTACGACGCGCTCGGCCACGGACTTCTCCTCACGGTGCAATCAACACAGCGCAATCAACGACAGGCATAACTATGCACTGGTCCGTATGTTTCGTCAATCGATACCTGTCGCGAGGCTCTGACCAGGCCGAATATCAGAGGAGCCGCCCCGCGGCCGCGGCGTACGCTCGGCTCGACACCCTGGGGAGGGCCTATGCGCGCCGGACGGCGAGAGGGAGCACAGGCGGCGCGGGCCGCCGTGGAGCGGCTGGCGCGGGCGTCCGCCGCCGAGCGGCCCGCGCACGCGTGGCAGACCGCGGGCGATCCGCTCCCGCCGGAAGCAGGCCCGGCCGCGTGGACCGCTTTCGACCAGGAGGTGCGCGGCTCGGGGCAGCCCCTGGGCAACCACATCGCGCTACGGCTGTGCCACCCCGACGGGCGGATCCGCGCGAGCGCGCTGGGCGCCCCGCACCCGCCGCTGCCGCTGGTCGCGATCCGCACGGCCGACTGGGCCCCGCCGGTACGGGAGCGGGCCCGGCGGGTACTGGACCGGGCCCTGGCCGCCGACCCCGCGGGCACGCTGCCCGCACTCACCCCGCTCGTCCTGCGGCTGGGCCGCCGTGAGCACGGCGCCTGGGCCCTGGAGCGGATCGAGTCGCTGCTGCGCCGTGGTGAGGACGGAGCCCTCGACGAGCTGCTCGGCAGCGAGGACCTGCCGACGCGGCGGTTCGCCGCCCGGCTGTCGCTGGAGCGCGGTGCGTTCGGCGTACGGGAGCTCGCGCGGCGGGCCGCCGCCGAGCACGACCCGGTGACGAGCCGACTGTGGACGGACGCCGCCCTGGCTGCCATGGCGGCCGACGGACCGGACGACGCGGCGGTCGACGCGCTGCTCGGCGGACACGGCCCGATGGTCCGGGCCGCCGGGGTCACCGCGCTGCGCCGGGCCGGGCGGGCGGCGCAGGCCGTGGAGTACCTGACGGACCGCTCCGGCATGGTCCGGGCGTGCGCCCGCTGGCTCGTGCGGCAGGACGGCGGCGACCCGTACGCCCACTACCGCGAGCTGGTCACGGACCCCGCGCGCGTCTCCCCGTACGCGGTGGCCGGCTTCTGCGAATGTGCCGGGCCGGCCGACGCGCCGCTGCTGCGGGCCCTGCTGGGCCACGGAGCCGACGCGCCGCTGCTGCGGGCCCTGCTGGGCCACGGAGCCGACGCGGTACGGGCCGCCGCCGTCGCCGGGCTGTCGCTGGACGGCGCCTGCGACCCCGATCTGCTGCTCCCGCTGCTCGACGACCCGTCCGCGTGCGTGGCCCGCGAGGTCGCGCGGGCCCTGACCCCGGTGGCCGGGCGGCTGCCCTGCGACCCGCTGCTGGCCCGGATCGCGCCCGAACGGCCGCTGCACACCCGCCGGGCCGCGTACCGGCTGCTCTGCGCGCAGAGCGCGATGGGCGAACTGCGGGCCTCCGTGGAACTGCTGACGGACGGTGACCCGATCCTGCGCCGGAAGGCCGCGCAACGCATCCGGGACATGTGGTCCTCGTACCGTCCGCCCGCCCTGCCGGCCCGGGACCCGGAGGTCGGCGCCCTCCTCGACCGCTGCACGGAGCTGTTCAGGGAACACACCATGGCGTGGATCCGCAAACAACTCGCACTCCCCCCGCAGTAGATCCACGAGGGACGGATACTGATCATCATGGGAAAGCTTCACGCACGCATAGACGGACGACTGCGCGAGTTCATCGAGGCGCAGCCGGTCTTCTTCACCGCGACCGCCCCGCTCACCGGCGACGGCCACGTCAACCTCTCGCCCAAGGGCCGCGCCGGGACGCTCGTCGTCATCGACGAACAGACCCTCGCCTACCTGGACTTCGGCGGCAGCGGCGCCGAGACCATCGCGCACGTCCGCGAGAACGGCCGGATCACCCTCATGTGGTGTGCCTTCAGCGGCCCTCCGAACATCGTGCGCATCCACGGTGAGGGCGAGGCCGTCTTCCGCGACGACCCGCGCTGGGGTGAGCTGATCGCCCTGTTCGGGGAGGCCGACGGACCCTCCGCGCGGGCGGTCATCGTGGTGCGCGCCCGCCGGATCGCCGACGTGTGCGGGTACGCCGTCCCCCTCATGGAGTACCAGGGCGAGCGCACCCTCCACGCGGAGTACTTCGGCCGCAAGACGGACGAGGAGTTCGCGGCGTACTGCGAGAAGAAGGATTTCATCGAAACGAGTCTGGACGGCCTGCCTGCGCTGCCGCTGCCCCTGCCGCCCCGTACCGTCTGACGGGTGCTGCGTACCGCTCTCCTCGCCGGCTCGCTGGTCGTCACCGGCCTGTTCCCGCACGGCCCCGCACCGCTGCCCGCCCGCCTCGCCGACACCGGCGGCGGCAGCCAGCTGATCACGGCGGTCGCCCCCGTCCCCGGATCCACGACCGGGCGGGTGACCTGGTGGGACCGGCGGGCGGGGCGCTGGTTCGAGGCCGGCAGCGCGCCGGCCCGCTTCGGCGCGAACGGCCTGACCGAGGGCGCGACCCGTACCCAGGGCACCAACACCACGCCGACCGGCCTGTACGACCTCCCGTACGCGTTCGGCGGCGCGCACGCCCCGGCCGGGACGGAAGTGCGCTACCGGCGGGTGGCGGCCGACTCGTGGTGGTGCCAGGACAACGCCTCGGGCAGCTACAACCGCTGGGTGGAGCCGCTGCCCGCCGACTGCGCGCCCGGCGAGGCCGAGCACCTGGTCAGTTACGAGAAGCAGTACGCGCACGCCCTGGTCATCGGCTTCAACTACGAGCGCCCGGTACGCGGCCGGGGCGCGGGCATCTTCCTGCACGTCAACGGCAAGGGCGCGACGGCCGGTTGCGTGTCGGTCCCGGAGCGGGACATGCGCGCGATCCTGCGGTGGGCGAACCCCCGGCGCCGCCCGCACATCGCGGTCGGCACCGAGTCCGGGGCCCTGGCGGTCACCCGCTACTGAGGCCCGGCGGGTCAGCCTTCCTTCTGCGCGAGGCGCAGGAGGTGATCGGCGAGGGCCTGGCCGCCCGCCGGGTCGCGGCTGATCAGCATCAGGGTGTCGTCGCCCGCGATCGTGCCGAGGATGGCCTGGAGCTCGGCCTGGTCGATCGCCGAGGCGAGGAACTGCGCCGCGCCCGGCGGGGTGCGCAGGACGACGAGGTTCGCGGAGGCCTCCGCCGAGATCAGCAGTTCACCGGAGAGGCGCCGCATGCGCTCCTCCTTCGCCGACTCGCCCAGCGGTGCCTGCGGGGTGCGGAATCCGCCCTCGCTCGGAACCGCGTAGATCAGCTCGCCGCCGGTGTTGCGGATCTTCACCGCGCCCAGTTCGTCGAGGTCGCGGGAGAGCGTCGCCTGGGTGACGCTCAGCCCGTCGTCGGCGAGCAGTTTGGCCAGTTGGCTCTGGGAGCGGACCGGCTGCCGGTTGAGGATGTCCACGATCCGGCGGTGGCGGGCGGTGCGGGTCTGCGGGACGGCCTGGCCGCCGTGCTCGTTGTCCTGCGCCTGACTCATCGTCGTCTCATTCTCCGGATCCGTCCCCATGGGCTGCGTCACTGGCCGCGTCGAGGACGCCGGGCAGCGCCTGGACGAACGCGTCCACCTCGGCCTCGGAGATCACGTACGGGGGCATGAGCCGTACGACGGCGGGGGCGGGCGCGTTGACCAGGAAGCCTGCGTCCTGAGCTGCCTTCTGCACCTGCGGTGCGAGCGACTCGGTCAGCACGATACCCAGCAGAAGGCCCTCGCCACGGACATGGGAGACGAGCGCATGCCCGGAAGCCTCGATTCCGGAGCGCAGCCGCTCGCCACGCGCCTTGACCTGCTCGAGGAGCCCCTGGGCCGCGATGGTGTCGATGACCGCGAGCCCGGCGGCGCACGCGATCGGGTTGCCGCCGAAGGTGGTGCCGTGCTGGCCGGGCTGGAGCAGGTCCGCCGCCGGCCCGAAGGCGGCCAGGGCGCCGATCGGCAGACCACCGCCCAGACCCTTCGCGAGTGCGACGAGGTCGGGCTCGACGCCCTCGTGCGCCTGGTGCTCGAACCACTGTCCGCAGCGCCCGATGCCGGTCTGCACCTCGTCGAGGAGGAGCAGGGTGCCCGTCGCGCGGGTGATCTCCCGCGCGGCCGTCAGGTACCCGGGCGGCGGCACGACCACACCGTTCTCGCCCTGGATCGGCTCGATGACGAGGAGCGCGGTCTCGTCGGTGACGGCCGCCCGCAGCGCTTCGACGTCGCCGTACGGGACGTGCGTGACATCGCCGGGCAGCGGCAGGAAGGGACCCTGCTTGGCGGGCTGCCCGGTGAGCGCGAGGGCGCCCATGGTCCGGCCGTGGAAGCCGCCGGCGGTGGACACCATGTGGGTCCGCCCGGTCAGCCGGCCGACCTTGAAGGCGGCCTCGATGGCCTCGGCACCGGAGTTGCAGAAGAAAACCTTGCCGGAGCGGCCGAAGAGCTGGAGCAGCCGCTCGCCGAGGGCGATGACCGGCTCGGAGGCGTAGAGGTTGGAGACGTGGCCGAGGGTCTGGACCTGCGTGGAGACCGCCTCGACGACGGCCGGGTGGGCGTGGCCGAGGGCGTTGACCGCGATGCCGCCCACGAAGTCGGTGTACTGCTTGCCGTCCGCGTCCCACACCTGGGCGCCGGCGCCGCGTACGAGGGCCGTCGCGGGGGTGCCGTAGTTGTTGGTCAGCGCGCTGCGCCAGCGTGCGGCGTAATCCTGGTTGCCCGTCGACTCGCTCACTGTGCTCCCCCTTGCGGCTCGTTCCGGTCGTTCTGCACGTTCTGCACGTGATGCTCGTCGGGCACGACCATCGTGCCGATTCCCTCGTCGGTGAAGATCTCCAACAGGATCGAGTGCTGGACGCGCCCGTCGATGACGCGGGCGGTGCTCACCCCGCCCCGTACGGCGTGCAGGCAGCCCTCCATCTTGGGCACCATGCCGCTGGACAGCTCGGGCAGCAGCTTCTCCAGCTCGCTGACGGTGAGCCGGCTGATGACCTCGTCACTGCTCGGCCAGTCCGCGTAGAGGCCCTCGACGTCGGTGAGGACCATCAGCGTCTCGGCGCCGAGCGCGGCGGCGAGCGCCGCGGCCGCGGTGTCGGCGTTCACGTTGTACACGTGGTGGTCGTCGGCGCTGCGCGCGATGGAGGAGATGACCGGGATCCGGCCGTCCGCCAGCAGCGCCTCGATCGCGCCGGTGTCGATGGCGGTGATCTCGCCGACCCGCCCGATGTCGACGAGCTCGCCCTCGATCTCCGGGGTGTGCTTGGTGGCGGTGATGGTGTGGGCGTCCTCGCCGGTCATGCCGACCGCGAGGGGCCCGTGCTGGTTGAGCAGGCCGACCAGCTCGCGCTGGACCTGGCCCGCCAGCACCATCCGTACGACGTCCATGGCCTCCGGGGTGGTGACGCGCAGGCCCGCCTTGAACTCGCTGACCAGGCCCTGCTTGTCGAGCTGCGCGTTGATCTGGGGGCCGCCCCCGTGCACCACGACGGGCTTGAGGCCCGCCTGGCGCAGGAAGACCACGTCCTGGGCGAAGGCCGCCTTGAGGTCCTCGTCGATCATGGCGTTGCCGCCGAACTTGATGACGACGATCTTGCCGTTGTGGCGGGTGAGCCAGGGCAGGGCTTCGATGAGGATCTCTGCCTTCGGCAGCGCGGTGTGCTTCCGGGCGTTCCCGACCGCCCCGCTCATGAGGAGTACGCGCTGTTCTCGTGGACGTACTCGGCCGTCAGGTCGTTGGCCCAGATCACGGCCGATTCGCTGCCGTTGGACAGGTCGGCGGTGATGCGGACCTCCCGGTCCTTCATGGAGACGAGGTCGCGGTCGTCGCCGACCGAGCCGTTCTTGCAGACCCAGACGCCGTTGATGGCGACGTTCAGGCGGTCCGGGTCGAAGGCGGCCTTGGTGGTGCCGATGGCCGAGAGCACCCGGCCCCAGTTCGGGTCCTCGCCGTGGATGGCGCACTTGAGCAGGTTGTTGCGGGCGATGGACCGGCCGACCTCGACCGCGTCCTCCTCGCTGACCGCGCCGACGACCTCGATGCGGATGTCCTTGCTGGCACCCTCGGCGTCGCCGATCAGCTGGCGGGCGAGGTCGTCGCAGACCGTGCGTACGGCCTCCGCGAACTCCTCGTAGGCCGGCGCCCGGCCAGACGCGCCCGAGGCGAGCAGCAGCACCGTGTCGTTGGTGGACATGCAGCCGTCGGAGTCCACCCGGTCGAAAGTGGTGCGGGTGGCGGAGCGCAGCGCCTTGTCGAGGGTGGCGCCGTCCACGTCGGCGTCGGTGGTGAGGACGACGAGCATGGTGGCCAGGCCCGGGGCGAGCATGCCCGCGCCCTTGGCCATGCCGCCGACGGTCCAGCCGCCCTGGGAGACGGTGGCCGTCTTGTGCACGGTGTCGGTGGTCTTGATGGCGATGGCGGCGGCCTCGCCGCCGTCCTCGCCGAGCGCGGCGACCGCCGTGTCGATGCCCGGCAGCAGCTTGTCCATGGGCAGCAGGACGCCGATCAGCCCCGTCGACGCGACGGCGATCTCGCCGGCGTTGTGCTCGCCGCCCAGTGCGGCGGCGACCTTCTCGGCGGTGGCGTGGGTGTCCTGGAAGCCCCTCGGGCCGGTGCAGGCGTTGGCGCCGCCCGAGTTCAGGACGACCGCGCTGACGGCGCCGCCGCGCAGGACCTGCTCGGACCAGTGCACGGGCGCGGCCTTGACGCGGTTGGAGGTGAAGACGCCGGCGGCGGCGAGTCGGGGGCCGTTGTTGACGACGAGGGCGAGGTCCGGGTTGCCGTTCGCCTTGATCCCCGCCGCGATGCCCGCGGCGGTGAATCCCTGTGCTGCCGTGACGCTCACGGTGCGACTCCGATCGTGGAAAGACCCAGGCTCTCGTGGAGGCCGAGGGCGATGTTCATGCTCTGCACCGCGCCACCGGCGGTGCCCTTGGTGAGGTTGTCGATGGCGCTGATCGCGATGATCCGCTGCGCGGCCTCGTCGTACGCGACCTGGATCTGAACCGCGTTGGAACCGTAAACGGACGATGTCGCCGGCCACCGGCCCTCGGGGAGCAGGTGCACGAAGGGCTCGTCCGCGTACGCCTTCTCGTACGCGGCGCGCAGCGCCTCGGCGGTGGTGCCGGGGAGGGCCTTGGCGGAGCAGGTGGCGAGGATGCCGCGGGGCATGGGGGCCAGGGTCGGGGTGAACGACACCGTCACCCGCTGCCCGGCCAGCGGGCTCAGGTTCTGGATCATCTCGGGGATGTGCCGGTGCCCGCCGCCTACGCCGTACGGGGTCATGGAGCCCATGACCTCGGAGCCGAGCAGGTGCGGCTTGAGCGCCTTGCCGGCGCCGGAGGTGCCGGTGGCGGCGATGATGACGGCGTCGGGCTCGGCGAGCCGGGCCTGGTACGCCGGGAAGAGCGCCAGCGAGACGGCGGTCGGGTAGCAGCCCGGCACCGCGATGCGCCTGGACCCCGCCAGCGCGGCGCGGGCGCCCGGCAGCTCGGGGAGGCCGTAGGGCCAGGTGCCGGCGTGCGGGGCGCCGTAGAACTTGTCCCAGTCGGCGGAGTCCTTGAGCCGGTGGTCGGCGCCCATGTCGACGACGAGGACGTCGTCGCCGAGCTGGGCGGCGACGGCGGCGGACTGGCCGTGCGGCAGGGCGAGGAACACGACGTCGTGACCCGCGAGCACCTCGGGCGTGGTCGCCTCCAGGGTGCGGCCGGCGAGCGGCACGAGATGCGGTTGCAGCGCGCCGAGCAACTGCCCCGCGTTGGAGTTAGCGGTCAGCGCGCCGATCTCCACCTCGGGGTGCGAGAGCAGCAGACGCAGGACTTCACCACCCGCGTACCCACTGGCTCCGGCCACCGCTACACGTACCACCATCGGACCCTCCTCCTCGATGGCATGACTATACGTATCACTGCACGTTTATGCAATGCGCCGCATATTTCCCCGCCTGTTTCCTGTGACTGAGCATCGCAGTTGGCGGATGAGCGCGTGAGGTGGCGGGGCTGTGCGCGGGACGTGGCGACAGGGGGCCCGTCGCGCTCCTGAGCGGGGAAAACCACTGTGGGGCGCCGGGTGGGCGTGGCAGGCTTGTGCGGTGATCGTTGAGTTGGCTCCTCGCTTCCTGACCTGGGACGACGTGGACCCCGCCCGTCGAGCCTTCGACAGTGCGTCCGTAGCGCAGACGGTGCGCTCGCTCGGGCCGGCCCGGTGTGTGCCCATCCGCCCGGACGTCCCTTTCGGGGACACCGCGATGAGCACTTGGAGCCGTGGCGAGGCCGAGTCCTGGGCCGACGCCATGTCGTACGCCCTCGTCCAGCACTACGGCCGGTGGACCGTCGGGTGGCGCTGGTCGCACGACGAGGGTGATTTCGACGGTGGACCGGTAGGAAACTGGTGCTGTCCGCGTGACTCGATCTCGACGCCGGAAGAGACATTGGCCCGTGTCGAGGCGGCTCTGCGCGAGTGGCGCGAGTGGCTGGAGTACCTCGCCGGCTGGTTCGAGGCGTACCCCCTGGACCTGACCGACATCGAGGACCAGCGGATCTTGTGGGAGCGCGCGGCGAGAAATCTGATCTTGCAGGTCGTCGACCGCACCGGGTGCGGCAGCGGCTGGCACGGCCACTGCCGCCAAGTGCTCACCTGGTTCCTCAATCGCTGGGGAGTCGCGCCCGACGTGGCCCGGGGCCTGGTCGACGAGGCGATCGGTGGACGGTTCCACAGCTGGACCGGTCCTGACACGGTGGTGGTCGATGACGTCGCGGAGCAGCTTGCGCTCTCTCTGCAGCCGGCCGACGGCCGTACCCGCGCAGACGCGCCGACTCAAGACCACTTGCAGCGCTGGCTCGCGGTACGCGAATCGCGGCCGTGGCACGAGATCCCGGACAGCGGTACGGACGGACCGGTGGTGCCCCTTCGCGACGGCGCGGCGGAGGACATCCGGGCCTTCGACGGCGCCATCGACCCTGCCCGAGCCGAAGGCCTGCTCAGCGCCCTAGAACTGCTCCGAGCCGACGCGGCACGCGGAGCGCGGCTCGACTTCGCACTGCTCAGAAGCTGGCAGCAGCACATCCTGGGCACCCCGCAGCCGCCACGGTTCCGCAACTCGCCGGCCTTCGCCAAGGGAGGCCGGGAGCGCTACGGCATCGGACCGGACACCCGTGCCCGCTTCGACACGTGCCTGGCCGAGAGCGCATCCGACACCGGCCGACCTCTCGGCCTGACCGCCCGCGCCGCCCGCGCCTATCTCGACATCTGCTTCTTCCACCCCTTCGACGACGGCAACGCCCGCTCCGCCTTCCTCACCCTCGTCTTCGTCCTCGCCCGCGAGGGCATCGCACTCGACGGAGTCAGCCTCCTGCGCCGCATCACCTTCGAGGCCGACGACCCCCAGGACCCGCTGACCCTCGTCCGCTACATCAACATCCACCTTGCGGAGACCCGGCGCCGCACCGCCGACTCGACACGCTCTGGGGCGTGACGGCGATGGCGCACCGGCAGGAGGAGGTCGCGCAGCCGCTGGTCCTCACCCTGCACCACACGGCGGCGTACATGGGCATGCGGTTCGGCGGCGTGCTGCTCGGCAACGGCACCCGGCCGGCCCAGGTGCTCACCGACGAGCGGTCGGCGGCGCGGGCCAAGACGTTCCTCGCCGGCGAGGCCCCGCTCGCCCGTTTCCCGTACGAGGCGTGACACCCAGAGGCGCTACGCACCCCAACCCACCTCCCTGCTAAATGAGTTGCCGCTGTTTCGTGGCGATTGCGAGACTCCGTTCGCCCTCGCGGCACGACGCCGCGCACGGGGCATCTCGTATCCCACAGGGGGGAACCCATTTTGACGCAGCAGACGATGCGGCGCGCCTTCGCGCGGGCCGCGACCGGGCTGGGAGTCGCGCTGACCCTGGCCGCGGGCGGCCTCGCGACGGCCGGCGCCGCGCACGCGCAGTCGGTGACGGAGGGGACCGTCACCTTCGGCGGCGACCCGGGCGACTACATCAGCGGCGGCGGCTCCTACGCCTACTCGGCCGCCCAGGACAGGCTCGACGTGGCCGGCTCCGCCGACCGCGGCCAGGTCAGCGTGGGCATCAGCGGGACCAACGGCGACTGGTGGACCCTGGACCTGGCCGCGCCGTCCGGCACCGAGCTCAAGGCCGGAGCGTACGCGGGGGCCACCCGCTTCCCCTTCAACGGGGGCCAGGCTCCGGGCCTCAGCCTCGGCGGCAACGGCCGCGGCTGCAACACGCTCACCGGCTCCTTCAGCATCTCGAAGATCGCCTGGGGGCCCAACGGCTACGTCGAGGCCCTCGACGCCTCGTACGAGCAGCACTGCGAGGGCGGCGAGCCCGCGCTGCGCGGCCAGGTGCACATCAAGAACCCGGCGGCGCCGGCCCGGCTCTCGCTGGGCGTGGGCATCGCTGTCGACGGCAAGGCGAGCGCGCTCAGCGGCCGGGCCACCGTGAGCGGCAAGGTCACCTGCAACAAGCCGGTCCGGGTGGACGTCTCGGGCCTGGTCACCCAGGTCAAGCGCAACGTCCTGATCCGCGGCCCGTACAGCGCCTCGGTCGCGTGCGTGCCGGGCGCGCCCGTCGCCTGGAGCGCCGAGGCGGACCCGACGGGGACGACCCCGTTCCAGGCCGGTGACGTCGAGGTCAAGACGACCGCCGGCGCGCTCGACCCGGACTACCAGGTCTCGGTCACCGCGAACGAGGTCGCGGCCGTGCACCTGGTCAGGGTCAAGAGGTAACGGGGTGACCGGGCGGCGGCGCCGCCTTCATGCCCGTCACACCGGCGCCTGGAGGGAGAGGTGCCAGCGGCCCGACCAGCCCGTCAGGGTGATGGTGGAGAGCGGGCGGACGTCGACGTTCCAGTACGTCAGTGGGGGCGCCTTCAGGGCGTACACCAGGGCGGCGCGGACCACCGAAGGTTCCGCCACCGCCACGATGGCGCCCCCGTCGTCCGCCGGGCGGCTGTCCAGCCAGCCCCCGATCCGGGAGATGAACGAGAGCAGGGACTCCCCGCCGTGCGGGGAGGCCAGCGGGTCGGTGAGCCAGAGGTCCACCGCCGCGGGCTCGTGCGCCGTCACCTGCGCCAGGGTCAGCCCGCGCCAGCGGCCCATGTCGCACTCCCGCAGCGCGGGCTGGGCCAGCGGCGCGTACCCGAGGGCCGCGCCGGTGGCCCGGCTTCGGGGGGTCGGCGAGCAGTAGCGCAGCTCGGCGGCGCCCAGCGGCACCAGCCCCCGTGCGGCGGACTCCACCGCACGCCAGCCGGCCCCGTCGAGCGGGCGGTCGTCATCGAAGCGCTCGGTGAGCAGCGAGGAACCACGGGCTGCGGCAACGAGCGAGACCCGAACATGCATGCGGCGATGGTGAGCCGCCGGTCGCACGCGGTCAAGCGTCTGGGCCGAGCAGGTTGCCCGCGCCGCCCCGCACCCCGCTCCCCAGCCCGGCGCGCAGCCGCCGTACCGCCTCGGTCAGCTCCCCCGCGCCCGAGACTCCGGCGAAGCTCATCCGGACGTACGGGCCCGGCGGTTCCGCACAGAAGTACGGCCGGCCGGGGGCCACCGCCACCCCGGCGCGCAGGGCCGCCGCGGCGAAGGCCGCGTCGTCCTCGCCCCCGCCGGGCCGGACCCACAACTGGTAGCCCCCGGTCGGGAGATGGGGGATCTCCACGCCGGGCAGCTCCCGCCGCAGCGCCCCCGCGAGCACGTCCCGCCGGTGGCGCAGCTCCGCGGCGACCGTCCGCAGATGGCGCGGCCAGGCGGGGGCGCCGACCAGCTCCAGGGCCGCCTCCTGGAGCGGCCGGGGCACGAAGAAGCTGTCCACGACCTGGATGGCGCGCAGCCGGTCCAGCACCGGGCCCCGGGCGGCCAGCGCCCCCACCCGCAGGCTGGGCGAGGTGGCCTTGGTCAGCGAGCGCACGTGCACCACCACCCCGTCCGCGTCCTCGGCGGCCAGCGTCGCGGGCAGCGGGCTGGCGTCCTCGTGGGCGAGGGCCCGCGCGTAGTCGTCCTCCACTACGAAGGCCCCGGCGGCCCGCGCGATCCGCAGCACCTCGCTCCGCCGCTCGGAAGCCAGCACGGCGCCCGTCGGGTTCTGGAACAGCGGCTGGCATACGAAGACCCGTGCCCCGGTCGCTTCGAAGGCAGCGGCCAGCAGCTCCGGGCGGACCCCGTCGGCGTCCACCGGGACCGGTACGGGCCGGCACCCGGAGGCCCGCGCGATGGCCAGCAGCCCGGGGTACGTCGGGGACTCCACGAGGATCGTCGCCCCGGGCGGGACCAGCGCCCGCAGCGCCGTGGTCAGCGCGCTCTGCCCGCCCGCGGTGACCAGTACGTCGGCGGCCCCGACGGCGCCGCCGATCTCCCGCGCGAACCAGTCCCGCAGTTCCGGGAGCCCCTCCACCGGCGGCCGCCCCCATGCCCCGGGCCGCCGGCCGGCGCGGGCCAGCGCGGCCGCCATGGCCCGCTCGGGCTGGAGAGCCGAGTGCAGGTAGCCGCTGTTGAGCTCGATCACCCCGGCCGGGGGCGCGGCGAGCGTCGCCAGCACCCCGGAGGCGTCCACGGAGCGCGGCACCACCTCCCCCGCCCCCTCCACGCTGAGGGCGACCTCCTGCCAGGAGGTGTCCCCGGACGCGTGGGCCGAGGTACGGGGCGGCGAACGGAACACCCCGGCGCCGGGCCGGGTGGTGACGAGCCCTTCGGCGGCGAGCTGCGCGAGGGCCCGCGAGACGGTGACGGGGCTGACCCGGAAGCGCTCGACCAGGGCCCGGCTCGACGGCAGCTTTCCACCTATCGGGTAGCGGTTCAGCTCAGACCTCAGCGATTCCGCAAGTTCAGTCACACTGCTACGCTCGTACATGACAGCACAGAATAGCGCTACTCGTCCCACCACGATAGCGGTCGGGGGCCGTGGGGGCCGCTTCGCGAACCGCTCCGTGAGCAGTGGCACCCTCCTCGCCTCGCTCGGCGTCATCGCCTTCTCGCTGACCTTCCCCGGCACCGCGTGGGGCCTGGAGAGCTTCGGCCCCTGGTCGCTGGTCGCCCTGCGCAGCGTGCTCGCGGCGCTGACGGCCGGCGCCTTCCTGCTGGCCGTGCGCGTGCCGCTGCCCGGCCGCCGGCACTGGGCGGGGCTCGCTGTCGTCGCCGCCGGGGTGGTCGTCGGTTTCCCGCTGCTCACCACCCTCGCCCTGCAGACCTCCACCACCTCGCACGCCGCCGTGGTGGTGGGCCTCCTCCCGCTGACCACCGCCGTGGTGTCCTCGCTGCGCACCGGAGCCCGGCCCTCCCGGCGGTTCTGGGGCGCGGCCGTCGCCGGGGCCGTGGTGGTGCTCGGCTTCACCCTGACCCAGAGCGGCGGCGCGCTCTCGGCCGGCGACGGGTTCCTCTTCGCCGCCCTGCTGGTGTGCGCGGCCGGGTACACCGAGGGCGCGCGCCTGGCCCGGGTGATGGCCGGCTGGCAGGTGGTCGGCTGGGCGCTGGTGCTGTGCCTGCCGCTCAGCGTGGCCGGCTCCGTGCTCGGCCTCGCGTACGAGCCGGTGCACCTCAGCGCCCACGGGCTGATCGGGCTCGTCTGGGTGGCGGTCGGCTCCACCTTCTTCGGCCTCTACGTCTGGTATCGGGGCATGGCCGAGATCGGCCCGGCCAGGGCCAGCCAGCTGCAGCTCGCCCAGCCGCTGCTGACCCTGATCTGGTCGGTGGCGCTGCTCGGCGAGCACCTGACGCCGGCGGCGCACGTAGCGGCCTGCGCGGTGCTCGTATGCATCACCGTGACCCAACGGGCCAAATAGCAGCAGAACGACCTAAACTGCTAGCACCGGATCGGACCGCACCGAGGAGGTCAGCTATGCGCGCGACCGAGGGCGACCAGTTGGTGCAGCACGGCAGGATCGTGGGCCAGCACGACAAGGTGGGTGAGATCACCCAGGTCCTGGGTGAGAACGGAACCCCGCCCTACCGGGTCCGCTTCTCCGACGGGCACGAGGCCGTCATGTCCCCGGGTCCCGACTGCGTCGTGAAGCACCCGAGCGAGCCCGCCGACTGACACCGGCCATTCAGCGCGGCGGCGCCGCCGTCGGATAGTGGTCGGCCACCACCGTGGCCATCGCTCCGTTGGGGTCCGCGACCACGTGCTTCGCCGAGAAGTAGACGTGGCCGCGGACCTCCGCGTACTTCCGGGCGAAGGTCACGTGCCGCGACAGCTCCTTCGGATCGCGCCACGCGGCGGTCGGGCTCCCGGGGTCACAGCGGTACAGCCCCTCCCCCACGTAGAGCTGTACGCGCGTGCCGGCGACCGCCCGCGCCCACCAGGGGACGAGCGCGGCGTAGTCGGCCGTCGGGTGGCCGATGTGCCAGTAGGCCTGCGGCACGATGTGGTCGATCCAGCCCTCGCGCACCCACTTGCGGGTGTCCGCGTACAGGTCGTCGTACGTCCCGAGGCCCGCCCGCGTCGGCGAGCCGAGCGGGTCGCGGTCCTTGTTGCGCCAGACCGCGAAGGGGCTGATGCCGAAACGGACCGACGGCCGCAGCGCCCTCAGCCGCTCGGACATCTCCCGCACCAGCGTGTCGGTGTTGTGTCGGCGCCAGTCGCCGCGGTCGGCGAAGGAGCCGCCGTGCAGCTCGTAGGCCTCGTCGTCGTCGAACTCCTGCCCCTCGACGGGGTAGGGGTAGAAGTAGTCGTCCCAGTGCACCGCGTCCACGGCGTAGCGGGACACGGCGTCGAGCATGACCTCCTGCACGAACCGCCGCACCTCCGGCAGCCCGGGGTTGTAGTACAGCTTGCCGCCGTACGGGACCGCCCAGCCGGGGTTCCGGCGGGCCGGGTGCTCGGGGACGAGCCGGTCGAGGTCGGTGTGGTTGGCCACGCGGTACGGGTTGAACCAGGCGTGCAGCTCCAGCCCCCGGGCGTGGGCTTCGGCGACCGCCGTGCCGAGCGGGTCCCAGCCCGGGTCGACGCCCTGCTCCCCGGTCAGCCACTGCGACCAGGGCTCCCGCGCCGCGGGCCACATCGCGTCGGCCGTGGGCCGCACCTGGAGGACGACCGCGTTGAGCCGGCGCCTCACGGCGGTGTCGAGGAGGCCCAGCAGCTCGGCCCTCTGCTCCCCGGCCGAGAGCCCGCTCTCGGAGGGCCAGTCCACGTTCTGTACGGAGGCGATCCACATGCCGCGGAACTCCGCCACGGGCGCCTTCGCCGGAGCCTCGCGCTCCGCCCGCCCCCGCCCGTCCGGTTTCGGCCCCTGCGCCGCTTCTGCCGGACCGCCCGCCGCTGCCGTGGCCAGCACGCCCGCGGCTGTGGCCAGCACTCCCCGCCGCCCCATGTACGCCATGTGAGGACTCCGTTCCGTTCCGTGACATTGCCCTGCGTCCGCCCAGCATGCCCGCCCCGGCCCGTCATGCGGGGCAAGGTCGGGGGTAACGTCGGGGGGCGTGGCGGGCGCCGGAACGCAGTTACCACTGCCGAGTACGGGGGACCCGCGATGGATGAGCAGCGAAAGGCACGATGTGACGGACCTCCCAGACGACATCGCACGCGTCGGCGTAGTGGGCTGTGGCCAGATGGGCGCGGGCATCGCGGAGGTGTGCGCCCGGAGCGGTCTTGAGGTGAAGGTCGCCGAGACCACCGGCGAGGCCCTGGAGCTCGGGCGCACCCGGCTGCACAGCTCGCTGACGAAGGCCGCCGAACGCGGCAAGATCAGCGAGGAGGAGCGGGACGCCACCCTGGCCCGCCTGTCCTTCACCACCGACCTCGGCGAGTTCGCCGACCGCGACCTGGTCATCGAAGCGGTCGTCGAGAACGAGCAGGTCAAGACGGAGATCTTCCAGGTCCTCGACCAGGTGATCACCCGCCCGGACGCGATCCTCGCCTCCAACACCTCCTCGATCCCGCTGGTGAAGCTGGCCGTCGCGACCTCGCGGCCCGACCAGGTCATCGGCATCCACTTCTTCAACCCGGCCCCGGTGCAGCAGCTCGTGGAGCTGATCCCGGCGCTGACCACGTCCGACGAGACCGTCAAGCGCGCCGAGGCCCTGGTCGCGGGCGTGCTGGGCAAGCACGCGATCCGCGCCCAGGACCGTTCCGGCTTCGTGGTCAACGCGCTCCTCATCCCGTACCTGCTGTCCGCGATCCGGATGTTCGAGTCCGGCATCGCGAGCCGCGAGGACATCGACAACGGCATGGAGCTGGGCTGCGCCCACCCGATGGGCCCGCTGAAGCTCGCGGACCTGATCGGCCTGGACACGGTGGCCTCGGTGGCCGACTCGATGTACGCGGAGTTCAAGGAGCCCCTGTACGCCGCTCCCCCGCTGCTCCAGCGGATGGTCGACGCCGGCCGCCTCGGCCGGAAGTCCGGCGCGGGCTTCTACCCGTACGGGACCCGCTAGCCGAGCCGCAGATGGTGCAACAGCAGCAGCCCGGCCGCCATGTTGGCGGCCGGGATCTCGCCGCGCGCGATCATGTCCGGCACGAGTTTGAGCGGGACCCACTCGCGGCGTGAGGACTCGAAGTCGTCCTCCGGGTGGCCGATGTAGGTGGCCCCGTCCGCCCAGTAGAGGTGGTGGCGGGCGTCGGTCAGCCCGTTGGACGGCTCGACGGTCATCAGGTGGTGGAGCGGGCCCGGGCGCCAGCCCGACTCCTCCTCCATCTCCCGGGCGGCCGCGACGGCGATGTCCTCGCCGTCCTCGACCACCCCGGCGGGCAGTTCCCAGCCCCAGCTGTCGGTGATGAAGCGGTGGCGCCACAGCAGCAGCACCTCGTTGGCCTCGTTGACGGCCGTGGCGACGGCGACCGGGCGCAGCCGGATCACGAAGTGGTCCAGGTGCCGGCCGTCGGGGAGCTCCACATCGGCGAGATTCACGTCGAACCAGCGGTTCGTGTACACAGTCTGCTCACTCAGGTTCATCCACTGCACGGTTCTGCCACCTTCCGATCGAGTAGGTGGCAACATGGCAGCAGTTCAAGCCGTCACAGGGGAACGCGCAGCGCCCCGTCGATGAGCTCCGCCGTCTCCTCCGCGCCCGAACAACCGCTGGTCAGCAGCTGTTCGCGGACCGCCCTGAGCCGGTCGCGCAAGCGCAGCGACTCCATCCCCTTGGCCCGCTCGGCCATTTCGGCCGCGGCCGCCACCGCCTGATCGGCCTCCCCCTGGCGCAGCTGGATCTCGCACAGCATCGCGAGCCGGTGGACGCGCCCCCGGTCGTGCGCGGGCGTGCCGACGGCCGCGGCCGCCTGCTCGTGTGCCGCGTGCAGGTCCCCCAGGCTGAGCAGCGCCTCGGCCACCTGCACGTTCACCAGCCCGGGCTGTACGTAGCCCGTCTCGTCGGGCTCCGCGGCGCGCCGGATCCGCTCGGCGGCCGCCTCCGCCTTGTGGATGCAGGCCAACGCGGCAGTGGTGTCGCCGAGTTGGGCGTACGCCTTGGCCTGCATGGCGTACAGGTCGGCGGCCAGGGCCGCAGTGGTGTGCCGGCCGGCCGAGCGCAGGGCGGCTTCCGCGAAGGCCACGGCCTGGCGGTACTCCCGCAGGTGCAGGCACTGGTTGACGATCAGCGCGATCACGTACGCCCCGAGCCCCCGGTCGCCGCTCGCCTTCGCGAGCCGCAGCGCCTGGTGGAAGTAGCGCTGGGCGAGCCCGTGCGCGTCCGAGTCGTACGCGCAGATCCCCGCCACCGCGACCAAGGATCCGGTGGCGCGGTGCAGTTGGCGGCCGAGGCCGTCGGAGTAGCTCCCGCGCAGTATGGGCGCGGTCTCGGCGCCGAGGAAGCGCACGATCCGGGCCCGGGTGGCCACCCCGCCCGCCCGGCGGTACATCAGCTCGTAGTGGGCGCGGGCGGCCCGCAGGATCTCGATGTGCTCGGGGCCCACCGCGGTGGGCCCCTCCCGGGACACGTCGGCGTCCTCGGGCGGATTCTCCCACTCCCACACCGGGATCACGGCGGGCGTGCCCGTAACGGCCTCTGCGGCGAGGGACTGGAGTCGGCCCTGCTCGTCGGAGCGCCACAGGGCGGCCGCGCGGTCCACGAAACCGCTGAGCGGGGAAGTGTGCGGGGCGGCGGGCTGTCCGGGCACGCCGAACCCGATGTCGTCGAGGGAGAGGGACCTGCGCAGCCGGCCGCCGAGTACCTCGCAGATCAGGTCGGGAACCTGCCCTCGGGGCCGCTGGCCCTTCAACCACCGGGTGACGGCGGTGTGTTCGTAGCGCAGGGCCAGCCCGCGGGTGCGGCCGGCCTGGTTCACGTGCGCGGCGAGTCCGGCGTGGGACATGCCCGCCTCGGCGAGGAGGGAATCGAGCAGGGCATTGGGCTGCATGGGCCGCTCCAAGGGCTCGTCGCTCTCAGGCTAGTGGGTGCTCGCTTCACACGGGGTGTGAACCGAGTACGCGCATAAATGCGCCGCGCACTCTGCCGCGGGGGGCCCGGTGAGCGGTTCACTTAAGGGCCTCGCCAAGAGGTGACCCGGGTCGTCGGCTCCCCCTCGTACAGTGCGACGACCCGTCAACCGCGCCGCCCGTCCTGCTGTCTGCCCGACACTCCATGGCAGGCGGGCGGCGCGCTTCGGTCCCGCCTGCACCCGGTTGGTCGCCGGATCCCGGCAGGGGCCGGACCGTACGCGCGCCGGGCCCACCCACCGGGCCCGGTGCGCGTGGTCAGGACCGGTCGTTGCGGAGCACCGGCAGGGCGACGTCGTCGGCGAGTCGGCCGCGGGTGTGCCGCAGCGGGGCGGTGCGCACGCCCGCCACCAGCCGCGCGGGCGTGCCGGCCGTGCCGGCCGTGCCCGTGCACGGAACACGGGGCACCGGCGTTCCCACCCGAACGAGTGAGGGGCGCATCCGGTGATCCGGATGCGCCCCTCAACAGGGTCGGGACGAAGCGGCTAGGCGCCCCGCAGCACCGCTCCCGTACGCTCGCCGGCCAGCGCCACCGCCGCGTCACGGGCGGCCGTGGACTCCTCGGCCGTCAGCGTGCGGTCGGCCGCGCGGAAGCGCAGCGCGTACGCGAGGGACTTCTTGCCCTCGCCGACCTGCTCACCCGTGAACACGTCGAACAGCCGCAGGGACTCCAGCAGTTCGCCGGCGCCCTTGCGCAGCGCGGCCTCCACGTCCGAGGCCGGTACCGACGCGTCGACGATCAGCGCGACGTCCTGGGTCGCCACCGGGAAGGTGGAGATCCGAGGCGCCTGGAGGGCCTCGCCGCCGGCCGCCGCGAGGCGGTCGAGGTCGAGCTCCATCGCGCTGGTGCGGGCCGGCAGGCCCAGCGCCTTGACGACGCGCGGGTGCAGCTCGCCGGCGTGGCCGATGACCGTCTCCACCCCGTCCAGGGTGACGATCAGCTCGGCGCAGCGGCCCGGGTGCCAGGGACCGTACTGGCCCTGGCGGACCACCAGTTCGGCGCCCGCCTCGACGGCCAGCGAACGCGCGGCCTCGACGGCGTCCGCCCAGTCGGCCGGGCGGCCCTTGCCCCACCAGCCGGCCTGCTCGCGCGCGCCGGCCAGCACGACCGCGGCGTACCGCGGCTGTGCGGGCAGGGCCGCGTTCAGGGTGGCGATCTCCTCGTCCGTGGGACGGCGGTCGACGGGCAGCCGTACGGCGACCCCCGGCTCGCCGCCCGCGCGGAAGACCGAACCGGTCTCGAAGAGCGCGAGGTCGTGGCTGCCCCGGCTGTCGTTGCGGCGCAGCGCGCCGAGCAGACCCGGCAGCAGCGTGGTGCGCAGCGCCGGCTCCTCGTCGGAGATCGGGTTGACGAGCTTGACGACCTGGCGGGCGGCGTCGTGCGCGGGCAGCTGGAGCTGGTCGAAGACCTGCTCCCCGAGGAACGGGTAGCTCAGCGCCTCGACGTACCCGGCGCCGGCCAGCGCGCGGCCGACCCGGCGGTGCAGCTGCTGCCGGGCGGTCAGACCGCGGCCGGAGGGCACCTGCGGGAGGGTGGACGGGAGGTTCCCGTAGCCCTCCAGCCGGATGACTTCCTCGGCGAGGTCGTTGGGCTCGGCGAGGTCGGGCCGCCACGACGGGACGGTGACGACGAGCTCGTCCTGCCCGTAGACGTCGCAGCCGATCTCCTGGAGGCGGCGGACGACGGTCTCGCGGCCGTAGTCCATGCCCGCGACCCGGTCGGGGTGGTCCGCGCTCATGGCGACGGTGCGCGGGGCGCCCGGGGCGGCGAGCTCGGTGACGCCGGCCTCGGCGGCGCCGCCCGCGAGCAGCACGAGCAGGTCGACGGTCCGCTGCGCGGCCGCGGCTGCGGCGTGCGGGTCGACGCCCCGCTCGAAGCGCTTGGACGCCTCGGAGGAGAGCTTCAGGCGGCGGGCGGTGCGCGAGATCGACACGGAGTCGAAGTGCGCGGCCTCGATGACGACGTCCGTGGTGCCCGTGACCTGGCCGGTCTCGGGGTCGGTCACGGAGTCGGCGATCTCGGTGTTGGCGCCGCCCATGACACCGGCGATGCCGATCGGGCCGTTGTCGTCGATGATCACCAGGTCCTCGGCGTCGAGCGTGCGCTTGACGCCGTCGAGGGTGGTGAACTTCTCGCCCTGCTCGGCGCGGCGGACGCCGATGGCGCCGGCGAGCCGCGAGCGGTCGTAGGCGTGCAGCGGCTGACCGAGCTCCAGCATCACGTAGTTGGTGATGTCGACGGCGAGCGAGATCGGGCGCATGCCCGCCTTCTGCAGGCGGCGGGTGAGCCAGATCGGCGAGCGGGCCTCGGGGTCGAGGCCGGTCACGGTGCGCGCGGTGAAGCGGTCGCAGCCCTGCGGGTCGGCGATCTGCACCGCGTACCCGTACGAGTTCGGCGCGGGCACGTCGAGCAGCGCCGGGTCGCGCAGCGGCAGGCCGTAGGCGGTGGCGGCCTCGCGGGCCACACCGCGCATGGACATGCAGTAGCCGCGGTCCGGGGTGATGTCGATGTCGAGGACCTCGTCGACGAGCTGGAGCAGCTCGATCGCGTCGGTGCCGACCTCGTGCTCGGGCGGCAGCACGATGATGCCGTGCGTGCCGTCGTCGCCCATGCCGAGCTCTTCGCCGGAGCAGATCATGCCGTGCGAGGTCTTGCCGTACGTCTTGCGCGAGGCGATCGCGAAGTCGCCGGGCAGCACCGCGCCGGGCAGGACCACGACGACCTTGTCGCCGACGGCGAAGTTCCGGGCGCCGCAGACGATCTCCTGCGGCTCGCCGGTGCCGTTGGCCTGGCCGACGTCGACCGTGCAGAAGCGGATCGGCTTGCGGAAGCCCTCGAGCTCCTCGATGGTCAGCACCCGGCCGACGACGAGGGGGCCCTTGAGCCCGCCGCCGAGCTGCTCGACGGTTTCGACCTCGAGGCCGGCGTCGACGAGCTTGGCGGCCACGTCGCGACCGGTTTCACCCGCGGGGAGGTCGACGTACTCCCGCAGCCAAGAAAGCGGGACCCGCATCAGATCTCCATCCCGAACGGCCGGGTGAAGCGAACGTCACCCTCGACCATGTCTCGCATGTCTTCAACGTTGTGGCGGAACATCAGCATCCGCTCGATGCCGAACCCGAAGGCGAACCCGCTGTACTTCTCGGGGTCCACACCGCACGCGGTGAGCACCTTGGGGTTGACCATGCCGCAGCCGCCGAGCTCGATCCAGCCCTCGCTGGAGCAGGTGCGGCACGGGCGGTCGGGGTTGCCCACCGACTCGCCGCGGCACACGTAGCACTGCATGTCCATCTCGGCGGACGGCTCGGTGAACGGGAAGAAGTGCGGGCGCAGGCGCGTGGTGGTGCCCTCGCCGAACAGCTCCTGGACCATGTGGTCCATGGTGCCCTTGAGGTCCGCCATGGTCAGGCCCTCGTCCACGGCGAGCAGCTCGACCTGGTGGAAGACCGGGGTGTGCGTCGCGTCGAGCTCGTCGGTGCGGTACACGCGCCCCGGGCACACGATGTAGACGGGGGGCTTGCGCTCCAGGAGCGAGCGCGCCTGCACCGGGGAGGTGTGGGTGCGCAGCACGACGCCGGACTCGTCGCCCTCGGTGCCCTCGGGGCCCCGGACGAAGAAGGTGTCCTGCATCTGGCGCGCCGGGTGGTCGGGCGTGAAGTTGAGGGCGTCGAAGTTGAACCACTCCGCCTCGACCTCGGGCCCCTCGGCGACCTCGTACCCCATGGCCACGAAGATGTCCGCGATGCGGTCCATCAGCGTGGTCAGGGGGTGCCGGGCGCCGGCGGGTACGCGGTCGTAGGGCAGCGTGACGTCCACGGCCTCCTCGACCAGCACCCGCTCGTCGCGCTCGGCTTCGAGCTCGACCGTGCGGGCCCCGAAGGCCTTGTTCACGGCGCCGCGGGCCTGGCCCACGCGCTTGCCCGCCTCGGCCTTGGCCTGGGGCGGCAGGGCGCCGATCTCGCGGTTGGCGAGCGCCAGGGGCGAGCGGTCGCCCATGTGCGCGGTCTTCGCCTCACGCAGCGCGTCGAGGTCGCCGGCGGAGGCGAAGGCGGCGAGCGCCTCGTCCCGCATGCGCTCGATCTCTTCAGGTTTCAGTGCCTCGACCTCGACAGGGTCGTACGACTTGTTCGGTGCCGACATCTCTTCCCGTACTTCCGATGGCTGGCTGGTGGGTCCCCCGCGCGACACGCTCGACGCGCTCGGCACAAGGACGCAAAGGTGCCAAAGGACGAGTCTAAAGGTCGCCGGGGGTGAAGGGGGCCCGTGGGCCGCCTGACGAGACGCTCCGCAGGGTTACTGCGTGAGGTAGGCCGGCGCGCCGACGGGCAGGATAAATCGGAACTCGGCTCCGCCGCCGGGGCCGCGGCCGACCGAGATGGTGCCGCCGTGGGCCTCCACGATGCCCTTGACGATGTACAGGCCCAGGCCGGTGCCGCCGCGCTTGCTCCCCCGCCAGAAGCGGGTGAAGACGCGGCCCATCGACTCCTCGGGGATCCCGGGGCCTTCGTCGGTCACGGTGACGGCGGTTCCCTTCTCATGCGGCGATACGTCGATGGTGACCGTTCCTTCTCCGTGTCGCACCGCATTTTCGAGGAGGTTGCCGAGGATCTGGTCGATCTTGTCCGGATCGGCCCACAGGTCGGGCAGCGGGCGGCAGACGCTGACGAGGAACCGCTCGGGGGCCTGGCCGTTCGCGGTGAGCGCCTGGACGTGGCGGCCCACGGCGGTGGCGATGTCCACCGGCTGGCGGCGCACCTCCAGGCGTCCGGAGTCGATGCGGGAGATGTCGAGGAGCTCGGCGATGAGCCGGGTGACGCGGTTGGCGTCGGCGTCGACGGTCTCCAGCATCAGCCGCTTCTGGTCGTCGGTGAACCGCTCCCACTTGGCGAGCAGGGTCGCGGTGAAGCCCTTGACGGAGGTGAGCGGCGAGCGCAGCTCGTGCGCGACGGTGGCGATCAGCTCGGCGTGGCTGCGCTCGGTGCGGCGGCGGGCCTCGGTGCCGCGCAGGGTGACGACGAGGCTGCGCAGCGGGCCGGTGGGGTGCGTGCGCACGTAGCGGGCCGAGACGAGCACCTCGCGGCCGCCGGGCAGCAGGAGGTTGCGCTCGGGCTGTCCGCGCCGGGTGGCCAGTCCGCCGTACGGGTCGGTCAGTGCCCACCAGCGGCGGCCTTCGAGGTCCTCCAGCGGCAGGGCCCGGTCGATCCGCGCCCCGAGCGCCTGCGCGGGTTCGGTGGCGGTCATCCGGGCCGCAGCCCGGTTGAAGCAGATGACGTGTCCGGTGTGATCGGCCACCACCAGGCCGTCGGGCAGGTCGTCCGGGTCGATGCCGAAGCCGGCCGGGCCAAACCCGCGGGGCCCGGGAGCGTTGCGAGGCCGCTCCTCGGCCGCGTCCGCGGCCCCCGGCGAGCTGTTCGTACCGACGGTCATTCCCCGTACCCCACATCTCCGAGTCGCGCAGTGGGCCCCGGGCCGCCACATTACTAGCTGGGGGTCACGGAGCGGCACCCTCCGGGCGCCCGCTGTGCACGCGCGGAGGCGTACAGGCACACGGCGGCGGCCGTGGCGAGGTTCAGGCTCTCGGCCTTGCCGTGGATCGGGACCCGTACGACGGCGTCCGCGAGCGCCCGTGTCTCCTCGGGCAGGCCCCACGCCTCGTTGCCGAAGACCCAGGCCGAGGGACCGCCCATGGTGCCGGCGTCCAGCTCGGCGTCCAGGTCGTCCTCGCCCGCCCCGTCGGCGGCGAGGATCCGTACGCCCGCCGCCCGCAGTCCCGCGACGGCCTGCTCCACCGGGACGCCCACGGCGACCGGCAGGTGGAAGAGGGAGCCCACCGAGGCCCGCACCGACTTCGGGTTGTACAGGTCCACGGAGGCGTCGGTCAGCACGACCGCGTCCGCGCCGGCGGCGTCCGCGCAGCGCAGGACCGTGCCGGCGTTGCCGGGGTCGCGGACGTGCGCGAGGACGGCGACCAGCTTGGGCCGGGCCCCCAGGATGTCCTCGAAGGGCGAGTCGAGGAAGTGGCAGACGCCGACCAGGCCCTGCGGGGTGACGGTCTGCGAGACCTCGGCGAGCACCTCGTCGGACGCGTAGTGGACGCGGGCGCCCGCGGCGAGCGCGGCGTCGATGATGTCGGCGTAGCGCTCGGCGGCCTCGACGGTCGCGAACAGCTCGATCAGGGTCGACGCGCCCTCGGCCCCGCGGTGCGCGACGGCCTCGCGGACGGCCTGCGGGCCCTCGGCGATGAAGCGGCGCTCCTTGGTGCGGAAGTTGCGGCGCGCCAGTCGCCTGGCGGCGGCCACCCGAGTGGATCGGGGGGAGATCAGCTCGTCGGGGGTGCGCATGCTCTCAGGGTTCTCTCTCGGGGTGGCGGGGGGGGCGCCCCTGCCGTGCGGGGCGAACGCACACGGACCCGCAGGCAATCGCCTGCGGGTCCGTGGGTGCCGACTGCTTACGCCGCCGGCAAGGCCTTAGGCAGCAGCCTTCGGCGCGTTGACGTCGGCCGGGAGGGCCTTCTGCGCGACCTCGACGAGGGCGGCGAACGCGTTGGCGTCGTTGACGGCCAGCTCCGCGAGGATCTTGCGGTCCACCTCGATGTTGGCGGCCTTCAGACCCTGGATGAGGCGGTTGTACGTCATGCCGTTCTGGCGGGCAGCGGCGTTGATGCGCTGGATCCACAGCTGACGGAAGTCGCCCTTGCGCTTCTTGCGGTCGTTGAAGTTGTAGACCAGCGAGTGGGTGACCTGCTCCTTGGCCTTGCGGTACAGGCGCGAACGCTGACCGCGGTAGCCGGAGGCCGCCTCGAGGATTGCCCGGCGCTTCTTGTGGGCGTTTACTGCCCGCTTGACGCGTGCCACTTTTTAACTCCTTGTAGCGGGGCCGTGGATGTGTTCACACGGCCCGAATTCGATGGGGTCCCGGTTTTGACGTCCCGCTCCCGGAAGTGGGAGCGAAGGACATCAGATGCCGAGAAGCTTCTTGATCTTCGCGGCGTCGCCGGGGGCCATCTCCGCGGTGCCGGTGAGGCGGCGGGTGACACGGGACGACTTGTGCTCGAGCAGGTGGCGCTTGCCGGCACGCTCGCGGAGCACCTTGCCGGAGCCGGTGACCTTGAAGCGCTTCTTGGTACCGCTGTGCGTCTTGTTCTTCGGCATAGCGCCGTATCTCCTCGTCGGTGGCACTCCCCCCGGTCCGGGGACCGGGTTGCGGGAGCGTCATGTTGTTTTCGGTGATCCGGGACGGGCTGCCCCGGAATCAGGCCTCGGCGGGTGCCTCGGGAGAGGCGGGTGCCTCTTCGGGCGCGTCCTCGGCCACCTCGGCGGAGGCGACCTCGGCGGTGGTCTCCTCGACCTCGACGGCGGCGTCCTCGGAAGGAGCCTCGTCGTCGGTGAGGGCCACGCCCTGGCGCTCGGCCTTGCGGGCGGCCTGCGCCTCGCGGGCTTCGGCCATCGCCTCGGTCTTCTTCTTGTGCGGACCGAGGACCATGATCATGTTTCGGCCGTCCTGCTTCGGGTTCGACTCGATGAACCCGAGGTCCTCGACGTCCGAAGCGAGACGCTGCAGCAGTCGGTAGCCGAGTTCCGGCCGGGACTGCTCGCGACCACGGAACATGATCGTGATCTTGACCTTGTCGCCCTGCTTGAGGAACCGAACGACGTGACCCTTCTTGGTGTCATAGTCGTGCGGGTCGATCTTCGGCCGGAGCTTCATTTCCTTGATGACCGTGTGCGCCTGGTTCTTGCGCGCCTCACGGGCCTTCATGGCCGACTCGTACTTGAACTTGCCGTAGTCCATGAGCTTGCAGACCGGCGGGCGTGCGGACGCCGCGACCTCGACCAGGTCGAGGTCGTACTCCTGCGCGAGTTCAAGCGCCTTCGCAAGCGGCACGATGCCGACCTGCTCGCCGCTGGGACCGACGAGTCGTACCTCGGGAACGCGAATCCGGTCGTTGATGCGGGGCTCGGTGCTGATGGATCCTCCTCGGTAGCACCACACGGCTGCCTGGCAGACAGCCGCTGACGTTTTTGCCGTCAGACCTACCGCGGCGGAGAATGAAAAAAGCCCCGCCGGGCACAGGCAGGGGCTCCAAAACAACCGGAGCACCGCCGCGTGCGAACCGCGGGGCGCAACTCGGGCAGCTTTCCATCGTCCGTACGGAACGATGGATGCCGCCTGACCGGTGACCCGCCTCCCGTGAGGGTGGCCGGGTGGGAGAATCGGAGCCTCCACTTGTGGGCCGGGCACACAGGTGTCCGGCCGGTCGAAGTACATACTAGCACCCGCGTTGCAAGCCCGCCGCACGGCATATCGTGGGCGGTATGACTGACGCGACGCCCTCCGATTCCACCCCCACCGCCGCACCCGACTACGACGAGATGACCCGCGACATCGCGGACGTCCCGGCCGTCGAGGTCATCACCACGGTGGCCGTCCACCTGCTGAGCGCCGCGGCGGTCAACCTGGGCCTGGACAAGCCCGACTCCGAGCACAAGGACCTCGACGAGGCCCGCAAGCTGATCAACGCCCTCGCCGGCCTGGTCACCGCGAGCGCCACCGAGATCAGCTCCTTCCACGCGGCTCCGCTGCGCGACGGCCTGAAGTCGCTCCAGCTGGCCTTCCGCGAGGCCTCGATCGTTCCGGACGAGCCGGGCCAGGGCCCGGGCGAGAAGTTCACGGGCCCGGTGTACGCGTAAGGCCGGACGCGACAGACGGAACCAGACGGAGGAGGGCCGGGGCTGCGAGC